>QKCE01000300.1 GCA_003245785.1 Spirochaetales bacterium
AGGGAAAGCCAGAGCTGGAAGCCCCCCGCGGGACTGGTCCATTCGGCGCCGCCGGGCATGTGTTTTGCGAGGGCCGCGAGGGTCGCGTCCCGGCGGAGGCGGTAGTGTTCACGAACCCGCTCGCGATGGGCCCGGTATCCCGCTCCGTCCTCGAGAAAGACCCGGGCGATGCCCTGCATGAGGGGTGGGCAGCCGAGGTCCATTGCCTTTTTCACGGCCGTGAGGGTCCGCACCCGCTCTTCCGAGGTGACGAGCCAGCCGACCCTGAGGCCGCTTATGAAGGATTTGGAGAGGGAGCCGAGAATGATCGCCCTCTCGGGCCCTGGGTCCGCGAGGAAGGAGGGCGGGGCCGTCGGCCCGAGATGGAGGTCCCGGTAAATCTCGTCGGCGAGCACGATGCCCCCCGCGCCCCGCGCCCAGGCGGCGACTGCCTTTTGGCGTTCCGGGGAGATGTCGGTTCCCATGGGGTTATGGAGGATGGGACAAAGGTAGAGGAGTCCCGCGGGCGACGCATCTCCCGCGCCCGTGCCGAAGGCGGTCGACCGTTCGCGGCCCTCGGCGCCGGCGGTAGCCGAGGGGAGGGAGACGGGTTTCGGGAGATCCTGTTCCCTCGGGCCTTCGCGGTCGCGCTCGATGAAGGAGGGCCGGACGCCGAAGGCCTCGAAGGCGTTGAGGACCCCGGAATAGCAGGGGGTTTCGCAGGCGACCGGGGTCTTCGTTTCCGCGGCTTCCCGGGCGATGAGCGCGAGGGCTTGCTGGGAGCCGCTCGTGACGAGGACCTGCTCGGCCGTCACGGCGAGGCCCTGGTCGCGGTAGAGGTTCGCGATCGCCTCCCGGAGGGTCGCCAGTCCCCGGGGATCGCCGTAATCGAGGAACATTTCCTCGCCGCCCTCGAGGGCTTCGTGGGCGAGGCGGGTGAGCGTTCCCTTCTCGATAGTGTCCGGGTCGCCGATACCCCGGGTGAAGGCGATTACTCCGGGCCGGTTCGCCAGGGCCATGAGCTCCCGGAGGTCACGGCCCGTGTCGGCGCTTCCCCGGCGGGGCGTTTCCCGGGCGTTCGCGCGGGCCGCGGACTGGGGGCCTTGAGTTCCGGCGCTGACAAAGGTGCCCCGGCCCACATGGGAAGACACGAGGCCTTCCTCGGTGAGATCGCGCAGGGCGCGGCGGATGGTGGCCGCGGTAACCCCCCGGACTTCCGCGAGTTCGGTAACCGGGGGAAGCCGGGCGCCGGGCGCGAGGGAGCCCGCGACGATTGCGCGGCGGAGATCGTTTGCTATCCGGGCGTAGAGCGGGAGGGTGTCTTCCGCGGCCTGCCCTTGGGGAATCGGCGCGTTCATGTGTATTAATACCGTATTAATCTATATACCGAAGAGGGTCAAGGGCGGCGGGCTTCGATGCGGTAGTTTCCGTGAAAAAGGGGCGATTTCAAAGTATAGTAAAAGGGCGATAGTTTCCAACAAGGAGTACATATGAAAAAAGCACTTTTCGCGCTAGCCTTCGCGCTTCTCCTGGTCCCCCAATTCGTGGCGGCCGAGGGCTCGATGGACGATTACGATACGGAAGACGAATACGACGACGATTATTACTATGACGATACCGACGATTGGGACGATGACGGGGACTACTCCGACGAGGACCCGGCGTTCGAATTGGTCCGTACCGGATCCCTCGATCAAATCCGCTCGGCGATCAGCGAGAAGGTGGATTCCGAGGGGAATTCGCTGCTAATGGTCGCCTGTTCGAGCGACCGGGAGCGGGAAATCCTCGAGTACCTGATCTCGGCGGGCGCCCAGGTGAACGCCAGGAATCACTCGGGGGAAACCCCGCTCATGCTCGCCGCCCGGTATTCCACGAAGACCGACGCGGTCGCGCTGCTTCTCGCGAAGGGCGCGACCGTAGACGGACTGGACGACGACGGCCGTACGGTCCTCATGAACGCCGCGGGAAATTCCGACCTGACGGTATTCGGCTGGCTCATGGCAAACCACGCTTCCGCCATGAAAAAACTCATGCCCGTCGCGGACGAGTATCGGAGAACCGCGCTTTTTTACCTGTGCGGGAATCAAGGGGCCACGGCGTCGGCGGTGAAGGCCCTGCTCTCGGGCGGGCTCGCCCCGGGGGCCGCCGACGTCGACGGCACCACGCCCCTCATGCTCGCCGCGTCCTCGAGCCTGCCCCTCGAGGCGATACGCCTTCTCGTGTCCGCCGGCGCGAACGTGAACGCCGCCGACGAGTACGGCAGTACGGCCCTCATGTTCGCCTGTTCCGACGGCGCCGACCCCGAGGCGGCGCGCTTCCTTATCGCCTCGGGGGCGAAGGTGAACGCGGTCGACGATTACGGTTACTCGCCGCTCCTCTACGCCTTCTATAACGAAACTTCGTCGACCCTCTTCCCGATCCTCCGGGGCGCCGGCGCGGACCTGGGCGTCCGGGGAAACGACGGGCTGACCGCCCTCATGATGGCCGCCCAGTACGAGGAAGGGGACGTCGCGGCTTCCCTGGTCGATTCGGGGGTGAACGTGAACGCCGTGGACGACATGGGCCGGACCGCCTTAATGTACGCCTGCGAGCAGAACGAGGGCGAAGATTTGATAAGGCTCCTTCTCGACGCGAAAGCGGACATTTCCCCGGTAGACGAGGACGGGATGACGGCCTTCGATTACGCCAACGACAACTGGTCCCTCGAGGGCAGCGAGGTGTTGGACCGGCTCGACAATCCGCTCACGGCGCTTTGACCCTCAGCGGAGATATACCCGGGCTTCGTAGCCCCGAAGGGCGAGCGGCTCGGCGCCTTCCGCGTCGCCGTAGTTGGACGCCAGAAGCTTTCCGGGTTTTTCCAGCCGCGACGCCATTCCCGAAAGGGACTGGCCGGTCGCGGAAAAATTGAGGAGCGTGAGGAGCTTCGCGCCGTCGAGGGAACGCTCGTAGGCGTAGACCGTCGGGCTGTCCGCCAGGTATTCGCGATAGTTCCCGCCGTACGCGAGGATGGGGTATTCCTTCCGGAGGGCGATGAGCTTCCGGTAGTAATGGAATACCGAGTCGGGATCCGCGAGGGCGGCCTCCGCGTTTATTTCCGGGTAATTCGGGTTAAGCCCGAGCCAGGGGGTTCCGGTCGTGAAGCCCCCGTTGGGCGCGGACGACCACTGCATGGGCGTTCGGGCGTTGTCCCTTCCCATGTAGTGGATCGCCGGCATGAGCTCCGCCTCGGTCCTGCCCCTTTGCTCCGTTTGTTCCCGCGCCCAGTTCTTGATCTCCACGTCGTCGTAATCGGACAGTCTCGGGAAGCCCACGTTCGTCATGCCGAGCTCCTCGCCCTGGTACACGTATGGGGTTCCCTGCTGGGTATGGAGCAGGGTGGCGAGCATCTTCGCGCTTTTCACCCGCCATTCGGGGGAATCGTTGCCGAACCGGGACACCATGCGGGGCTGGTCATGGTTGTTCAGGTACAGGCTGTTCCAGCCCCTGCCGTCGAGTTCCCGCTGCCACTTCCCGAGTATCGCCTTGAGATCCGTGAGTTTCCACGGTACGGGATCCCACTTGCCGCCCTTCCCGTGGTCCACCCCCATGTGCTCGAACTGGAACACCATGCCGAGCTCTCCCCGGTCCTCCCCGACGTAGAGCGCGGCGAGGGCGGGGTCCACGCCGGGGGTTTCCCCGACGGTGAGGAGGTCCCTTCCGGCGAGGGTTTCCGCGTTCATCTCCCGGATGAACTCGTGTACCCGGGGTCCGTTCATGAAGGTCGTAAGGCCCCGGTCTTTCGAGATCATGTTGATTACGTCCATGCGGAAGCCGTCGACCCCGAGGTCGAGCCAGAACTTCATGAGGGCGTACACTTCCTCCCGAACGCGGGGGTTTTCCCAGTTGAGGTCCGGCTGCTTCTCGGCGAAAAGGTGGAGGTACCACTGGTCGCGCTCGGCGGCGTATTTCCAGGCGGGGCCGGAGAAAATCGAGACCCAGTCGTTGGGGGGCAATTCCTCGCAGGACCCCCCCCGTCCGTTCCGCCAGATATAATAGTCCGCGTAGGGGCCTTCCCGGGACTTCCGGGACTCGGCGAACCAGGCGTGCTCGTCGGAGGTGTGGTTCACCACCAGGTCCATCACGAGGCGGATGCCCCGTTCGTGTAGGGCGGCGAGGAGGCGCTTCCAGTCGTCCATGGTCCCGAACTCGGCCATTATCGCCCGGTAATCGCTGATGTCGTAGCCGTTGTCGGCGTTCGGCGAGGCGTAGACCGGCGAGAGCCAGACCGCGGTAACGCCGAGCTCGGCGAGATATTCCGCCTTGGAGGCGATGCCCGCGAGGTCCCCGATCCCGTCGCCGTCGGAATCCATGAAGCTTCTCGGGTAAATCTGATACACCACCGCCTCTTTCCACCATGTCCTTTTCATCGCGCGTCTCCTTTCCGGCGGGCCTCGTGCCGACCCTGGGTCAAGCATGCCCCTTTTGCCTCGCCCTGTCAAACCGGATCGGGCCGGGAAGGTTCCTGTTGAAATAGGCCCGATTGTGGCGTATAGTGGACCAATGCGGGAAGACGCGGCCTTCAAGTGCCACTTTTGCGACGAATGCGACGGCCACGGGTGCGTCGGCGAGCTGCCCGGAATGGGCGGCGCGTACGGGAACGAAAACTTCATCCGGAATTGCGAGGACTGGGGAACCTTTCCCCCCAATTCCGTCGCGGACGGGTTCCTTCCCGCCATCCGGCTGGCGCCGCTGACCGGCGCGATCCAGAACGTCGGCTACGCCGAGGAACGGGCGTTCTACCATGACCTGGTGGAATCCGCGATGGCCGGGGGCGTCCGGATCTCGATCGGCGACGGCGCCCCCGACGAGAAGATCAGGTTCGGCATCGAGGCCTTGGCCGACCGCGGAGCCCGCGGGGCGGTTTTCATAAAGCCCTATCCAAACGAGCGGATTTTCGAGCGCGCGGAATGGGCGCGACCGGTCGCGGAGATAATCGGCGTCGACATAGATTCCTACGCCATTCTCACCATGCGCAACCAGGTCAACCTCCAGGAAAAGTCCGCGTCGGACCTCCTGGAGATCAAGCGCCGCGCGGGGATCCCCTTCGCGATAAAGGGCGTGTTCCGCGAGCGGGACCTGGAGCTCGTGCGCGAGGTAAAGCCGGACGTGGTGGTCATTTCGAATCACGGCGGCAGGGTGGAAACCGATCGCGGCAGCACGGCCCGGTTTCTCGCCGCCCACGGCGAAGAACTTCGCTCCCTCTGCGGCGAGCTTTGGGTCGACGGCGGGATCCGGCGGCGGCACGATCTCGAAATCGCCGCTTCCTTCGGCGCCCGCGAGGTAATGATCGGGCGCCCGTTCATTACCGCCCTTCTTCGGCAGGGCCGCGACGGAATCGGGAACGCCTTCCGCTCCCTCGTCGCCTGCCCGAGCCTGATCGAAACCCGATAAGCCGGCCAAGCCGCGCGCACAAATAAACGAGGTGGAAAATAATGCCGACTATCAAGGATATCGCGCGGGAGGCGGGAGTCAGCGTCACTACGGTCTCGAACGTGATACACGGCAAGCATTCGCATGTCGCGCAGGATACCGTTGAACGCATAACCAAGATCATCGAGCAATATAACTACACCCCCAACCTGTCCGCCCGCGCCCTCGTGAACCGCAGTTCCCGGATAATCGGCGTCATAAACCACCTCATTGCCGACAGCGACGCGGGGAGCTTCCTGCAGGACCCCTTCCACGGCGCGTTTATCGGGGGAATCGAGCGCACCCTGCGCGACCGGGATTACTTCATGATGGTCCGGACCGTGGAGAACGAGCAGGAGCTTTTTTCTCTGTTCCGCAACTGGAACCTGGACGGCGTGATCCTCACCGGGCTTTTCGAGGACAGCTTCTTCGGCCGCCTCATCACCTCGGACAAGCCCATCGTCCTCCTCGACAGTTACGTGAAAAACCGCAAGGTCTTCAACGTCGGCCTCGAGGATTACCGGGGCGGTTACCTCGCGACGGAGTACCTGATCGGGAAGGGGCACCGCAACATCGTGTTCGCCTCCCCCCACGTCGAGCTCCAGGGCGTTCTCGAAGAACGTTACCGGGGTTACCGGGACGCGCTTAAGGCCGCCGGGCTTCCCTTCGAGAAGGGCAACGTGTACGAGCACCCGATCACCATCGACGAGGGCCGGGACCTCGGCCGGATTCTCGCGGAACGGAAGGACGTGACCGCCGTATTCGCCTCCGCCGACCTTCTCGCCGCGGGAATCATCGGCGGCCTGAACGAGCGGGGCGTACGGGTTCCCGAGGACGTGTCCGTCATCGGGTTCGACGACGTGTACATCAGCCGCATCACGACCCCCCAGCTTACGACGATACACCAGGACGCCCGGGAAAAGGGCGTGGTCGCCGCCAACATGATGGTGGATTACCTCGAGGGAAGGACCGTGGTGTCGCGCAACGTGATCATGCCCGTCTCGCTGGTCGAGCGCGGTTCCGTGCGGGAGATTTGAGCGTCGCCCCGGGCCTGAACTTGGGCTAAAATGAATTCCCAACATTTTCGTTGACAGCTTTTTAAAACCGGGTTTACACTGGCCTCAAGTTTAACGTTTAACGCGTTTAACGTTAAACCAGAAGGAGAGAGTCTACCGATGAAACCTGTTTTTTTGACCCTTGCGTTCGCGGCCGTAGCCCTTGGGGTAGGTCTCACGGCTTGCACCACCACCATAGCGCCGAAAGGACAGGCGAAAACCGAGGATCCGACCAAAATTTTCGAGGCCGCGTACGCCCAGCTTCAGGTTCGCGCGCCCGAGGCCCGGGCCGAAAAGGATCCGCTCATTCTCGTCCATTACATGCCCTGGTTCCAGGCCCCGCCGACCGATCCGGGCGGATACGGCCCGCATTGGCACCTTGGCGGCGTGAAATTCGACCCGAACGAGACCCTGCCGGACGGCCGCGCCCAGATCGCGTCCTGGTATTACCCCCTGACCGGGCCTTACGATTCCCGTGACCCCGCGGTGCTCGAGTATCAGGTCGCGGTAATGAAGATAGCCGGAATCGACGGCGTGATCTTCGACTGGTACGGCGCGAAGGACGCCAATGACTACAAGGCGATCAACGATTCCACCGTGGCCATGGTCGCGGCTCTCCGCAAGGCGGGCATGCGTTACGCCATATGTTACGAAGACCAGATAATGAAAAAGATGGTTGACGCGAAGTACATCGCGAAGGACGGCGCGATAAAGGCCGCCCAGGACGATGTCGTATGGATGGAGCGGGAGTGGTTCTCGGATCCCCTCTATCTCAGGAACGGCGACCGCCCCGTCTTGCTGAACTTCGGGCCCCAGTACTTCATGGACGCCAGGCAGTGGGACGAAATTTTCTCCGTAACGAGGGTTCGCCCCTGGTTCGTGAGCCTCGACGCCCACGGCGAAAACTTCGCCGAGGGCTCCTATAACTGGCCCCCCATGTTCCTGGCCACCTCCGGCAAGCTCAAGATGCCGAGCCTGGTCATGAACCTGAACGGTTTTTACGACAAGCAGTACGGCAAGCCCTATCTCGTTGCCACCGCCTTCCCCGGATTCCGCGACATTTACCAGCAGGCGGGTTCCGGCGCGAGCTACGGGTTTCTCGACGATTACGCGGGCGAAACCTTCAAGTTCACCGTGGAGGCGGCGCTCAAGGCGAATCCGGACGTGATCCAGGTCGCCACGTGGAACGATTTCGGCGAAGGCACGGTCGTGGAACCGACGATCGAGACCGGATACCGGTATCTCGAGTTTTTGCAGGACGTGCAAAAGCGCAAGGACGGCAACTTTGCCTTCGGATACGGCGACCTTCGCGCGCCGATCGAGCTGTACAAGGCCTTCGTGAACGAAAAGGCGACCGCCGCCCAGAAGGCGCAAATAGAGGCGGCATACGGCGCGCTCTATGCCGGCGACGCCGATGGCTTCCGCGCGGCCCTGAAGGCCGCCGGGATCAAGGCGGACTTCGGGGTGAAGCCCCTGCTTCGCGACGTTACCGCAGCCGCGGCGACGGTGAGCGAAGCCGTATTCGATCCCGCGGGCCGCAAGAATCTCGCGTTGGGCATGCCCGCGATCGCCTCCAGCCACATCGACGTGTGGACGGTCAATAAAATGGTTGACGGCGACGTATCTACATACTGGGAGGGCGGCGCAAAGCAGTGGCCGAGCGTCTGTTCGGTGGACATTATCGCCCCGAAGGACCTCGACGTGATGGTGCTCCGGCTCAACCCGAAGAAAATTTGGTCCAAACGCGCCCAGAAGTTCTCGGTCTCGGTGAGCGAAGACGGCAAGGATTTCCGCGAGCTCTACCCTGAAAACGAGTACGCCTTCGACCCGGGCAAAAACCAGAACGTGATAGTGATACCTCTCAACGTTACCGCCCGTACGGTCAGGCTTACCTTTACCGCGAATACCGGGGGCACGGGCGGCCAGGTGGCGGAGCTGGAATTGTACGCGAAGGAGTAGGTAGCCCCGGGTCAGGAAGTATTCGGCGGCGGTATCGCTCCCTTAGCCACGCCGCCGCGGCATGAAAACGGGAAGTACGCCGGTTCGCGTGAGAGAGCGCGCAAGAAGCCCGCACCGAGGCGCTGCGGGCCGTGACAGGTGCGTCCGGAACGGTAAGTTCAGCGAAAGGTTAAACGTTAAACTTGCGAGCGTTTATGAGCTTCACATCCATGCCGGTCCGGCCGGTCGACACGGATGCAGCGTTGATATTTCGTTTTTTCGGTATTGAAAATTAAGGAGGAATTCGATGAAAAAGGCATTAATCGGAATACGCGTCGCCCTCGCGGCGTTGGTGGCAATCGCCCTGATCGTGTCCTGCGATACGGGAACCAACGCGGACCCGGGCGGGGACGGCGATTCGACGTCCCTGAACCTCGTGGGAGTCAGCGATTGGAGCATCGTGAAGGGGTACCAAAACGATACGGACGTTCCCCTGAAGATATCCGGTGCGGAGATAGAGGGGGCGAAGACCCTGAAGGTTTCCTGGGCGTCAAGCATGGATTTCAGGGGCTGCGAACTTTTCGCGCTCTTGCCGGAAGGGGAGGATCTCGGTGCCTATGACGGAATCCAGTTCGACATCAGGCTGCCCGCGAGCGCCAATTTCATGCTTCTGCTCCGGAACCCGAACGGGGGAACCACCTTCAAGGTGTGGGAGGAATACGTCTATCGGGGTACGGACGACGCCGACACCTACGTGTGGGTTACCGTCAAGAAGCCTTTCTCCGGAGCTACGGAAATGACCGACTGGGGCGACCCCGACGTGGGGACCTCCCTCAAGACCTGGCTCACGGCGAATAAGGATACCCAAAAGCAGATCAATCTCAATCCGGTCCTCAATGTGGGCGGCGGCAGCGCCCTCGATACGGCGCAGGTCACCTATTTCGACAATATCGGCTTCTATACCGTAGGGCCCGATGGGGTAACCGATCCCGACGACGAACCGGCCGCGACGGCGGACGACGTTTTCACTTGCTACTGGGATTTCGATACCCTCGTCAATTAACCATACCCCGCGTCGTTGACGCGCGGGGCATTACGCGCGGTCGCCGCATGCGGGCGACCGCCTTTATCAAGGAATCATATCCATGAAAAAAGCCCTATCGTTCCTTACGTTCCTGCTCGGAGGCGTTTTCGCGTTCGCGGGCGAAATAACCTTTTCGAGCGGTGGAAGTTTCGATATCACTTCCCGAACTTCCCTGGGGATGAATCTGGACCATCCGTACCAATACGGAATCGAGCAGGATCTGACGGAATTCAAGCTGAGAATCGACTTGGTTCCCTATCAGAAACTTTCAAACGAGGTCAATTCGTCCGACGCGGTCGGCTTCGTCAATCTTACCTTTTTCGACCTTGGCATCGAGCTGAGCCCCAACCATACCCCGGGATCTGCTTCTTCCGGATATAACGATCCGGCGGCGCTTGAGTCGAACCGATTTCAGACCGGAGAATTCATCGCGGGCATCGCCAAGGGCAATTGGATATTTCAGCTCAACGCGGGCGGCAACGAGCCCTTCGCCTCTCCCTG
>QKCE01000250.1 GCA_003245785.1 Spirochaetales bacterium
CCTCCGGCCGGGCAGTCCCTCCAGGGGCGAACTCTTTTTTAAGACAGGGTCCCGCGGGTGGCCTCAATCGGCTCAGCGAAGCAATTCCCGCAGGAACGCGAGGTTTGCCGGCCAGGCGCCCTTCGTGGCCGCGAGGTTCGCCCCGTCCTGCCCCGACTGGTTCTTCAGGAACGCGTGGCTCGCGCCGTCGTAAATGTTCACGTCGTAGCGCTTGCCGAGCCGCTTCATCTCGCTTTCCGTCGCGGGAATCCCCCCGTTTATCCGGGCGTCCGCGCCGCCGTAAAGGCCGAGTACCGGGGCCCGTATGGAGGCAAGCCGGGAAGCCTCGGGCGCCGCGCCGTAATACACCACCGAAGCCGAAACGTCGGAGCTCCTCGTCGCGTGGTCGAAGGCCGCGCCGCCGCCCCAGCAGTACCCTACCACCCCGTACTTTACGCCCGACCTCGGCCGGGCCAGGGCCCACTTCGCCGCCGCGCCGATCCTCCGGGATACCTCTTCCAGGTTCAGGGCGGAGTTTATTCCCCTCCGTTGGTCCTCCGGAATCGCCCGGGTTCCGCCCCTTCCGTCGGCGGCCTTCCCCGTCAGGAAATCCGGGGCCACGGCGATAAACCCCTCGGAGGCGAACTTGACGGTCACCGACCTGGCCCAGTCGGTCAGGCCGAAAATCTCGTGCACCACGATAACCACGGGGGCCTTCGCGGTTCCCGCGGGCATGACCACCCAGGCGTCGACGGGAGCGCCGTCTCCCCCGTCGAAGGTCACCCAGGAGCCTTTCAGGGGCGACGAATCCATGAAGGCCAGGGCCTCGCTTTCGGGCGGATCAATCGCGCTTCCGCCCGTCCCTGGCGCCCAACGCGTCGTAAAAGCGCGAAATGAAGCCCTGAACGCCTTCTGCCATTTTTACGCCCGCAACGGTGAGGGAATATTCTATCCTGGGCGGTTTTTCGTTCCAGTCTTTCCGCGAGACGAATCCCTCTTCCTCGAGAACCTTGAGGGTATGGGCGAGCATTTTTTCGCTTATCCCGTCGATCGCGTCGCGCAAGGCGCCGAACCGTATCGGTTTCTCGCTCAGGTATCCGAGAACGAGAATTCCCCATCGGCTGAATATCGCGTCGAAAGCCGCGCGGGACGGGCATTTTTTCGCGTATACGTTAAAAGGCTGGCTTTTCATGCGAATCCCCCGAAACAAACATATCAAAAAAAAAACAAAAAGTCACTTACTTTTTGTTGGCGCTAACGAAAAGTAAGTGTATATTATACCCATCAAGGCATTGAGCCGACAAGCCGACGAATGTCGGCGTAGTTTCAAGGAGAACGATATGAAATACGCGGTAACGGGTTCAACGGGAAATTTCGGGACTCTGGCGATCCAGTCTTTGTTGGCGCAGGGCATCGCCCCGTCGTCGATTACGGCAATCGCCCGCGACGAGGCGAAAGCCAAGGATTTCAAGGCGAAGGGACTGACCGTGCGAATCGCGAATTACGGCGATAAAGCCTCGCTGGAATCGGCGCTCGAGGGCGTTGACGGGCTCCTCCTCGTTTCGGGGAGCGAAGTCGGCCAGCGCGCCGCGCAGCACCATAACGTCATCGAAGCCGCAAAAGCCGCGGGCGTGAAGCGGATCGCCTACACGAGCATCACCCAGGCATCCACCTCGAAAAATCCCCTCGCGCCGGAGCACAAGGCGACGGAGGAAGAGCTCAAGTCGTCGGGTATCGAATACACGATCCTGCGCAACAACTGGTATCTTGAAAACTTCGCCGGGGATATCGCGGGGGCCAAACAGTCCGGGGTCATCGCGGCGGCGGTGAAGACAGGTAAGGTCGGTTCGGCCTTGAGGCGCGAATACGCGGAGGCGGCGGTGAAAGCCCTCGTCGGGGAAGGACACGCGGGAAAGACCTATGAACTCGGCGGGACTCCCTGGAGTTTCACGGAATTCGCGGAGGCCCTATCTACGGTGATCGGGCGGCCCGTGCGGTTCCAGACGATCACCGAGGAGGAAAAGAAAGCCGCCCTCGTGGGGTTTGGACTGCCCGACGGCATGGCCGGATTCTACGCCGCCCTCGACACCTCCATCGAGGAGGGGACCCTTTCCTACCATTCGGGAGATCTCGCGAAGCTTCTCGGCCGCGAGCCCGCAAGCCTCGTTGAGGGAATCCGTTTGTTGGCGAACTGAATGGCATTGCCGAAACTCCCGCTTGCGGGGGAAGAAGAGGCAGGACGCGCCTCGGGGTTCGGCTCAACCTCGCGGTTGAGCTGATCCCCGCGCGGAGCCCCCGCGGGGCCCGGCCTCCGGCCGGGCAGTCCCTCCAGGGGCGAAGTCTTTTTTTTCGGACAGGGACCCGCGGGCGGGAACTCCCGGGGACGGGATTACAAGCCGCGGTACAGGGACCTGAAGGAATCGGCGGTAATGCCGCGGACCAGTTTGTCCGCGGGAACGCCCTCGTCCAGAAGGGCGGCCTTGAGGGCGCCGTTGGCCTCCCAAAAGGTCGCGAGCCTTCCGCCCTGGCTTATATAGCGCGTCCCTTCCCGGTCCAGCGCGCGGGCGTTCCCGAAAACCGCGTCGATATAGGGGCGGCGGCGATGCCCGTTGTCCGCGATAAAGCTGGTCCCGAGCCACCCGTCCTTCGGG
>QKCE01000227.1 GCA_003245785.1 Spirochaetales bacterium
GCCCCGCTGGAGGTGAACCTGAAAAAGGCCCGGGCGGCGACGGGGGCGAAAGAGGTTCTCCCCGTAAAGGAAGCGGAACTTCTCGGCCTTACGGGCTACATTCGCGGGGGGTGTTCCCCCCTGGGCATGAAAAGGTCCTTTCGTACCTTCGTCGACGAGTCCGCGATCCTGTACGGGGCGGTCTCGGTCTCCGGCGGGCTTCGGGGCCTGCAGCTTTTACTCGATCCCCAGGACCTCGCCCGCGCCACCGGGGCACTTTTTGTGGATGTCGCCACCACCGGATAGAAGCATGTAATCCTTACGAAACAACTTGCATATAATGTAGATATTTCGCGGACATTGACAAAGTATTGAAAGAGGCGCATGCTTTCGGCGGGTTTCAAGGAGCCCGTCTTTACATGTCAAAGCCTGAATTGATCAACGCCCTAAAGGGATATACCCCGAAAGCATTTTTGAACGATCTCGTCGCCGGGCTCATCGTCGGCGTCGTCGCGCTTCCCCTGGCCATCGCCTTCGGCATCGCCTCGGGGGTTCCACCCGCCAGGGGCATTTTTACCGCCATCGTGGCGGGCTTCATAATATCGGCCCTCGGCGGCAGCCGGGTCCAGATAGGCGGGCCGACCGGCGCCTTCGTGGTAATCGTCTACGGAATAATCCGCGATTTCGGTTACGACGGCCTCGCGGTGGCGACCCTCATGGCGGGCGTCATGCTGATCCTGCTCGGTGCCTTCAAGCTCGGCTCCCTCGTCAAGTTCATCCCGTACACCATCGTCACCGGCTTTACCGCGGGAATCGCGGTGGTCATCGCGACCTCCCAGGTCGGCGACTTCCTCGGGCTCACCCTGCGGGACGTTCCCGGGGACTTCCTCGGGAAGGTCGGGGCTTACGCAGGGGCGATCGGCACGGTGAATCCCTGGGCGATCGGGGTGGCGGTCGCCGCCTTCGCCGTGATCAGCCTCTGGCCCCGGGTCAGCCGGCGCATTCCCGGCTCCCTCGTGGCGATAATTCTCCTGACGGTACTCGTTCAGCTTTTGGGCATTCCCGTGGAAACCATCGGGAGCCGCTTCGGCTCCATTCCCGCCTCCCTCCCCGCGCCGCGGCTTCCCGCGATGAGCCTCGAGACCCTCCGCCTCGTCTTTCCCGCGGCGATTTCCATCGCGGTCCTCGGGGCCGTCGAGTCGCTCCTGAGCGCCGTGGTGGCCGACGGGCTCACGGGCCACAAGCACGATTCCGACATGGAACTGATCGCCCAGGGCATCGCGAACGTGGCGAGCCCCCTTTTCGGCGGCATACCGGCCACGGGCGCCATCGCCCGCACCGCCACGAACATCAAGAACGGCGGCCGAACCCCCGTGGCGGGCATAGTCCACGCCCTGACCCTTCTCCTGATCATGCTCGCCCTCGGGCGCTTCGCCGTCTACATCCCCATGGCGGCCCTCTCGGCGGTACTCCTCTCCGTGGCGCTCCACATGGCCGGGTTCCCCGCTATCCGCTCGGTGCTCCGGGGCCAGAAGTCCGACAGCGCGGTCATGATCGCCACCTTCGCGATCACGGTCCTCGTGGACCTCACGGTGGCGATCGAGATCGGGCTGATCCTCGCGGCGATTTTCTTCATCAAGAAGATGGGAGACGTCGCCCAGGTCAAGGCGGTGCGGGGCGGCTACGATCCCGGAGAGCCCGAGGCCCACGACCGCAATTCCCTCGCCCTCCGCAAGGTGCCCGAGGGCGTCCTCGTGTTCGAGATCGAGGGCCCGCTTTTCTTCGGTAGCGTGCAGAAATTCGAGTCCAACGTGCTCATGGACTCGACCCGATACCGGGCGCTCGTCCTGCGAATGCGGAGCACCATTTACCTCGACGCCGCGGGCTTGCACGTCCTCGAGCAGCTCTGGAAGGATTGCCAAAAAAAGAATATTACCCTGTTGATTTCGGATATCCACACCCAACCCTACCTACTCGCGAAGAAGGCGGGGCTCGAGGCTACCGTGGGGACCGCGAACGTCTTCGGGAACCTCGACGACGCCCTGGCCCGCGCCGCGGAAATTCTCGGGGTTCCCTACGAGCGGGAACGCTACGAGCCTACCGTCGCGCGGGAAGGTGCGTGATTTTTCGGTGGACCGCGCGTCGCGAAGGCGGCGGATCGGCGCGCTTCCTGGAAGCGGGACGGAAGCCGGGGCGCGAAGCACTTACCGCGGCTGACCGGGATTCAGCGCGCGGTTTCCGGGACGCTCCCGGTTCCCGCTCCCTCGTCTGCGTTTTCCCGGGCGGCTCGGCGTGTTTCCTCGGCGATCCGGGAATAACTACAGCCGCAGTATTCCTGCCGGTAAAGGCAATATTCCCTGCTCAGCTCGATTGACCGGCGGTAGCCGTCCTTTTTCTTGAAGTCCGACCAAAGCCAGCGTACCCCGTATTTCGCCCCCGCGGCGGCGCCGATCCGGTTAATCCGTTCCGCGTCCTTCATGGGACTCACCGAAAGGGTGGTGGTATACCATTCGAAACCCCGTTCGGCGGCTTCCTTCGCGGTCCTGTCGAGCCGGAAGGCATAGCAGGCGGAGCAGCGCGCCCCGCCCTCGGGGTCGTCTTTCCGGAGGCGGGCGAAGCGGAGAAAGTCCTCCGGGTCATACTCCCCCTCCAGGAAACCGACGGGATTCTCCGTCGCCATTTCCCCTATCAGCCTTTTTTGTTCCGCCGCCCGCTTGCGGTACTCCCCCGCCTCGTCGATGTTCGGGTTGAAATAAAACACGGTGATCCTGAAGGACTCGCTCAGGGTTTCGATGACCGAGGTGCTGCAGGGACCGCAGCAGGAATGGAGGAGGAGGGTCGGGGAATCGGGCCCTGTCCTTCCCGCCTTCGCGAGTTCCCCGATCGCCTCTTCCATCCCGCGCCGCCACGCGCCGCGAGCGACTTTCACGGTATGAGCCCTTCGAGGCGGTCGCAGAGGTTCGCGACGAAACCGGGAAGGTCCATGAGCTGTTTCGTGGGAACCCGAAAGCCGATCGCGCCGGGGTGGCCGCCGCCATCGGCGATGTCCAGGTCGAGAAGGACGCCCCGAAGGTCGATGCCGGACACGTGCCGGGAGACGCGGACGCGGAACTGGACGCGGTCCGCGACGTCGGGTTTGTCGTAATACACCGTCATCCCGAAGGTGCCGGACTTTTCGGCGAGGAAATCGGTCACCGACTTGATCACCTTTACGAAGAGGCTGTAGTCGACCCGGCTGAGGTAGTTCATGGACAGTTCCTCGTCCAGGACGAGATAGCCGACGCGGTCGGCGTAATGCGAATGGTCGAGCAGGGACTGGTAAAGGTCCTTCTCCTCCACCGTCAGGGACTGCAGGGACTCGAAGATATCGTTCATGTTCGAGTAATTGCCGCTGTTCTTGTAGAAGGATTCCAGGAGGATGTGGGTGAAGCGCTGGGTGAAAAAATTGTAGAAGAAGATATCCCTTTCCCGCTTGAGGGTGAGCCCGAAGCGGGTATCGCCGATTATGCCCGTGAGCATCGAAAGCACGAGGTTTCGGGAGAACATTTCCTCCACGCCCGTTCTTTCCCTGAAATTCGGCAGGAGGCATATCTTGGAACAGAAGACGGCGAGAAGCTCGCAGGTGCTCGTCGCGCGGTCCACGAGCCTGAGACCCTCGGTTCCGCACCAGGCGGCGTCCGCCGAAAGATGGTGGTCGAATTCGACGATGGGGTATTTTCCGGACTCGACGATGGCCCTCAAGGGGTCGCTCAGTTCCACCATCTCGGGTTTCGGGGTATCCAGGATGCACAGGACGTCCGGCTCATCGGGGACCCATTCGGGGTCGCGGATTACCGGGATGCCGTTGTAGGAACAAATATTCATGAGGTAGGCGAGCTGGTCGGGGACCGCCTCGCGAATGTAAATGGTCACCTCTTTCCCGAATTTCATCAGGATGAGAGCCATGGAAACGAGGGAGGAGATGCAGTCTTCGTCGGGCAATTCGTGTCCGAGGAGCAAAAAACGCGACCGTTCGAGGATAAGGTTGAAAATCCGCTCAATCGCGCGCTGCCGCTCGGGGATAGTGGGAAATGGGTATTTGCGATGACCCTTGTTGCTCACGTTCGACGCCCCTTCTCCTCTTCGTTTCAATATATCAGATTATAAGCGGTCGCTGGCGAAAATAAAGGCATTTCGCCCCTAATTTGGTTACCGCCCGCGGCGAAAACGCCCTTTTCCTTGACATTACCGGCGCATACCCCTATTTTAGTTTATTCCCAACCAAATTGTTCCAGTGAGAGGTAGATTATTGAAGGTAGGATTATTCGGATTCGGCCGGGCCGGCCATGACGTGGCGGAAGAGATCATCAACGATCCCGATTGTACCCTCGTGTGGGTCGTCCGCAAGAGCCAGGAAAAAAACCATAAATTCGCCAGCGATTTTCTGGGCCACCCCAACGATCCCCAGGGCGAATTCTTCTGCATGGAAGAAGCCATGGATCCCGATTTTTTCAAGAAAAACCCCGTCGACGCGATCATCGATTTTTCCTCCCCCCAGGGCTTGTACGAGTACGCCCGGGCCGCGGACGAGGGTATCCATATCGTGTCCGCGATTTCCCATTACGAAGACAGGGAAATCGCTTTTTTGAAAGAATTGTCAAAGAAAACCGCCGTGCTCCATTCCGCGAACATTACCCTCGGCATCAATTTCCTGCTCGTCGCCTCGCAGATTTTGCAGCAAATCGTGCCCAACGCGGATATCGAGGTCATAGAGGAGCACTTTCGCGAAAAGAAGGGCAAATCGGGCTCCGCCCTGAAAATCGCCCAAAAGCTCGGGCTCGACCCGGTGGAACACGTCAACTCGATCCGGGTCGGGGGAATCGTCGGGAAGCACGAGGTCGTGTTCGGCCTCCCCAACCAGACCATCCGGATCGCCCACGACGCGATTTCCCGCAAGGCCTTCGGGGCCGGCGCGCTTTTCGCCGCCCGGGCGCTGAAGGGCAAGAAAACCGGGTTTTTCACGATGGAGGAGATCATGCGTAAGGCCTTCTTCAAGAACATCCACGTAAACGCCATCCTCACCTGAGGCGCCCGAATCGCTCGCCTGAAAGCCCGGTACCGCGTACCGGGTTTTTTTTGTTGACACCGGTCAAAGCCGGGGTTTACCATACGTTACCGACTCGTCAGTCGGAAACCGACCGGATAGTCGGTATTGACGATAACGCCGTCGGGGGGAAACTTGAAGCCGACCTTTTTCCATCTCGAAGAATCGAAACGGGACAGGATCCTCGCCGCGGCGGTCGCGGAATTTGCCCGGAACGGGTACGACCGCGCGGTGCTCGACGCGATAGTTCGCAAGGCCGGCATATCCAAGGGCGGTCTTTACGAATACATAGAGTCCAAGGAAGACCTTTTCGCCTACGCGCTGGAACGCTCCTACGCGCGCATGCGGGACTTCATCGTCGAGCGGGAGGCCGAGTCCTTCCCGCCCGCTGATCCGGTGGCCCGTTCCCGCTCGATCGCCGGCATCGCGGTGGACTTTTACGTGAGCCACCCGGAAACCATCGAGTTTCTCGTGTCCTCGGCGGGCACGGAGCATCCGGCAATGAGAAGGCTCGCGGGCCTGACCTTCTCCTCTTATTTCGAGGATCTTTTCGAATCCTGCGATTTTTCCGTTTACAGGTTCGGCCGGGAGCGGGTGCTCGACCTTCTCGGCTGGATCCTCGTGAAGACCAGGAACGATTTCATCGGGGCCTTCCGCGAGAGCGGGGACGCGGAAGCCTGCCGGCTCGCCTACCTCGCCGAGTGGGATTTTTTCTTGTCCTCGGTTACCTACGGCATTTACCGCCCGGGGCGATCCCCGGACGAAACGTAATTCAAGTCGATGCGTAAATGAAAAAGGAGCGGCTATGTTTGGATTCGGAGACGTGTGGGTGTTCCTCGGGTACGCCCTCACGATAGCGGCGACGGTTCTCTGCGTCGTCTGGGGCATCCTCAACTGGAACAAACCGAAAGAGGACGAGCCGTCTGAGATCCGCGAGGAAGCGGAATGGGAATCCCACGATTCCGACCTTACCGACGGGGGCGCCCGATGAACCTTCTCGTACTTACAGTGGTAGTGGTAGTCTACCTCATCGTTACCGGTATCCTGGGCTTCGCGGGTTTCAAGTCCACCAAGGACTCGACGGATTACCTCCTGGCGGGGCGGAAGATCCACCCGATGGTCATGGCCCTCTCCTACGGCGCGACCTTTATCTCCACCTCCGCGATCATCGGGTTCGGCGGCGCGGCGGCGGTCTACGGCATGGGCATTCTCTGGCTCACCTTCCTGAACATTTTCGTCGGTATATTCATCGCCTTCGTGTTCTTCGGGCGCCGGACGAGGAAAATGGGCCATAATCTCGACGCCCACACGTTCCCGGAACTTCTCGGCAAGCGCTACGGCTCCTCGTTCCTGCAAACGGCCGGGGGAATACTGATCTTCGTTGCCATGCCCCTCTACGCCGGGTCGGTAATAATCGGCGGCGTGCAGTTCGCCTCCCAAACCCTCGGGATCAATTACGAGGTGGCGCTCCTCTTTTTCGTCGCCGTGGTCGCGCTGTACGTGGTTATGGGCGGCATGAAGGGCGTCATGTATACCGACGCCTTCCAGGGAACCCTCATGTTCCTCGGCATGACCTTCCTCCTTATCTATACCTACTGGCTTCTCGGCGGGCCGGGGAAAGCCCACGCCGCCCTGACCGACATGGCTCCCGTCGCGAAGGAAGTGTTCGGAAAGAACGGGCATCTCGGATGGACGAGCATGCCCGCCGCGTTCTCCCCCTACTGGTGGCAGCTCGTCTCCACGATCGTGCTCGGCGTGGGTATCGGCGTGCTCGCCCAGCCCCAACTGACGGTTCGTTTCATGACCGTGAAAAGCGGCCACGAGCTTAACCGGGCGGTCCTCGTCGGCGGCGTGTTCATCGCGGTGATGACCGGCGTCGCCTTCACGGTGGGTGCCCTTTCCAACGTGTACTTCATGAACACCGTCGGCCAGATCTCGCTGATCGCCGGGGACAAGAAGACCGACACCATCATCCCGCTGTTCATCAACAGGGCGCTTCCCGGGTGGTTCGTGGCCTTCTTCTTCGTGACCCTCCTTGCGGCGGCCATGAGTACCCTCAGTTCCCAATTCCACGCGATGGGAACCGCTTTCGGCCGGGACTTCCTCGAGCAGGGCCTCAAGGTGAAATCGAAGAACGCGGTGGCGGTGAACCGGATCGCCATGGGCGCCGGGATCATCGTGTCGACCCTGATAGCCTACGGGCTCCCGAAATTCTATGCCGGCGGGACGGCCATAATCGCGACGGGAACGGCGATCTTCTTCGGCCTCTGCGCCTCCGCGTTCCTTCCGAGCTATATCGGCGCGCTGTATTTCAAGCGGGCCTCGCGCCACGCGGCGATTACCTGCTTCGTGTCCGGAGTGGCGATAACCCTGTTCTGGCTGTTCTTCGTGCACGCCAAGGAAGCGGTGCCGCTCGGGCTCTGCAAGGCCCTGTTCGGGAAGCCGACGCTCTTTCCTTCCCTGGCGAACGTCGACGCGGTGGTCGTGGCGTTGCCCCTTTCGTTCGTGCTTTATTTCGCGGTTTCCTTCTTCACCCCGCCGGTGGAGGAGGATACGTTGAAAAAAGCGTTCAGCGGAATCGAAAACGCTTGACAACGGCGCATAAATATACATAAACTATGCATATGAATGCATCGATCGGCCTTATGAACGTCCTTCTCAGCGTACTCGCCCTCGTACTCGTAGTAGTACAGGTAGTATCCAGCGTGGAGCGTGGACTGTCAGAGGCATGAGCGTTAGCCAATAGTGCTAAGCCCTCCGGCAAGTCCGGAGGGCTTTTTTTTTAGTTTCGGGAAGACTCCCTCGAGGGTTCCCGGAAAAGGTAAAACAGGCGGAGGAATGCGATGATTGAAGCGACCGGCGCGCAGATTGTGGTGAAACTGCTCGAGAGGCAGGGAATCGAGACCGTGGCGGGAATTCCGGGCGGGATGGTATTGCCCATTTACGACGAGCTTTCCAAGAGCTCCATCGACCACGTGCTGGTACGCCACGAGCAGGGGGCGGGCTTTTTCGCCCAGGGCATGGCGCGCACGACGGGCAAGCCCGCGGTGTGCATCGCGACGAGCGGCCCCGGGGTCATGAACCTCCTCACCGCCGTCGCCGACGCCCGGGCCGACTCGATCCCCCTGGTCGCCATAACGGGTCAGGTCGCCATGAGCCTCATCGGCACCGACGCCTTCCAGGAATGCGATACCTTCGGCCTTTCCTTTCCCATCACGAAACACAGCGTCATGGTAACCTCCGCCGCGGAGCTCCTCAAGGCGATACCCGATGCCTTCGTGCTCGCCGCCTCGGGCCGTCCGGGCCCGGTGCTCGTGGATATACCCAAGAGCGTCCAGCAGGAGAAAATCCGGTTCGAAGCCTGGCCCGAACCCGGGGTCCCGGACCGGCACGCGTCGAGGTTCCACAGCCGCGGGGTCGACATGGCCGAACGGCTCGCCTCCGCCGCGGATGCCCTTACCGCCTCCGTGAAACCCCTCATGTACCTGGGAGGCGGCTGCAATAGCCCGGACGCGTCGAAGGGAATCGCGGGGCTCCTCGAGACCCTCCCCATGCCCGTGGTCTCGAGCCTGATGGGGCTCGGGTCGGTACCCTCCACGCATCCCGATTTCGCGGGCATGGTGGGCATGCACGGATCCGCCGCGGCGAACCGAGCCATGCACGAGGCGGAACTGGTCCTCGCGGTCGGCGTGCGCTTCGACGACCGCGCGACGGGGCTCGTGGCGGAATTCTGCCCCAACGCCCGGATCATCCACGTCGATATCGACGCGGCGGAGGTGAACAAGATTCTGCCCTCATGGATTTCGGTAATCGCCGACGCCGAGTCCGCCCTGCCGCTGTTAGCCCAATTGATCCGCGAAAAAGCGGAGGGTTCCGGGTCCGGCGCGCCCGCCCTCCGCGCGGCCGCCGCGGCGGCGCGGGGCGAATGGCTTTCCGCGGTCCGGGGCTTCCGCGCGGACTACGAGCGCTGGCAGGCGGGGATGGCGCGCGAGGCGTCCGCCCGCTCGCCCTATCCCAATCCCGGGGAATTCATCGCCGCCCTTCCGGCCCTCGCCGCGGAGCGGGGGATAGACCCGGAGCGCGTCATCGTCGCCACCGACGTGGGGCAGCACCAGATGTGGGCCGCCCAGTTTTACCCGATATCCCGGCCGCGTTCCTTCCTGACCTCCGGTTCCCTGGGAACCATGGGCTTCGGCCTGCCGGTGGCGAACGGCGCCGCCGCGGCGAACCCCGGCTCCCGGGTTATCTGCATTTCAGGCGACGGGTCGATCATGATGAACGTGCAGGAACTGGCGACCCTCGCCGAGCGGGGCTGGGACGTGACGGTGATAGTCTTCGACAACCACGCCCTCGGCATGGTGCGGCAGCAGCAGGCCTACCTCCTCAAGGGGAACTTCGCCTCGAGCGTGTACGACCGGAGCCCGGACCTCCTGGCCATCGCCGCGGGATTCGGCATTCCCGCCATCGACGCCTCCGACCCGGACTGGGCTGACCGGGCGTTCTCCGGGACGGGCCCCCGGTTCGTCGTGTGCCGTATCGCCCAGGACGAGATGGTACTGCCCTTCGTTCCCGGCGGGAAATCTAACGTGGAGCCGATTTCGGCGCTCCTGGAGAAATCCTCCGAACCGACCGCAGGCGCCCGGAGCGGAACGCCCGAGGCCCTTACCGTCGGCGGCGCAAGGCGGTAGGGATCCGGCGGGGCAAGGCGGCCGCGGCCCGGCAGGGCATTCGCGGCCATTGCCCCGCGGCGACCTGCCGCGTTATGGCCGGCACGCGCCCGCGGCTACCCGGAACCATGGGCGGTAGCCCTGCCGGCCGTGGCTGCCTCGCGGAATTCCTTAAGGACCGGCTTTCCGCCTGAGCCGCGGGGCTTTCTTGCCGCGATCGGCCAAAC
>QKCE01000134.1 GCA_003245785.1 Spirochaetales bacterium
AATAATTCGATTAAGCGTTAATATATTAAGTTACTTAAACAATGTCAACGAAAAAAAAACCGGCAGGGCTTTCGCCTGCCGGTTCCTGGTTGCGGTACGGTTTCCCATCCCTGGCTTCGCGCCCGAGGTTATCCCCGGGCGGGGTTCCGCCGGTTACTTCGCGCCACCGGGGGTTCGCCCGCCGCGCTCGCCGCCTTTCGGCGAATCGGCGCCTTCCGAGGCCTTCGCCTCGTCCCAAAACCGGTCCATCTCCGCGAGATGTCCCTTGTCCATGGGTATTCCCGCGGCCTTCATGGAGGCTTCCACGTGGCGGAAACGGCGGGTGAACTTCGCGTTGGTCCGGGTCAGGGCGACCCCCGGGTCCACCTTGAGGTGCCGGGCCACGTTGACGATGGCGAAAAGGACGTCGCCGAGCTCGTCTTCTATTTTGGAGGCGGCGCGGGCGGCGACGGCCTCGCGGAGCTCGGCGATTTCCTCGTCGACCTTCGGCCACACGTCGTCCAGGGAGGCCCAGTCGAAGCCGTTCTTTGCGGCCTTCTTCTGCAGCTTGTGGGCCCGCTCGAGGGCGGGCATGCCCCGGGAAACCTCGTCGAGGACGGAGTCCGCCTTGCGGCCCTCCACTCCCCGCTTTATGAGGTCCCACTGGGCGAGGACCTTCTCGGCGGTGTCGGTCCTGCCGGAGGAGCCGGGACCCGCGAAACCCTCGGTCTCGCCGAAGACGTGGGGATGCCGGCGCACGAGCTTTTCCGCCACTTCCTCGAGGGAGTCCCGGACGAGGAAGTCCCCGGCCTGCTCGTACATGTAGGAAAGCATGGTGGCGTTCAGGAACACGTCGCCGAGCTCTTCCTTGACGTGGCGCGCGTCCCCCTCGGTAATCGCCTCGACGGTTTCGTAGGATTCCTCGACGAGGGTTTCCCGGAGGGACATGGGGGTTTGCTCGATGTCCCAGGGGCAGCCGCCGGGCCCGCGGAGGCGGGCGATTATGCCGTAAAGGCGGCCGAAGGCCTCGAGGGTTCCCTCGGGAACCGGGGGCAGCTCGATGGAAGCCCATCGTTCGCTTGCCGCCGCCATGGCGCCCGCCGCGCCGCCCTTGCTTTCGTCCGTACGCTCACTCATCATCGACCCCTTATTGAATCAGTTTCTTCTTTTGCCATTCCTTCGCGAAGGGCTCGGTTCCCCTTTCGAGGAGGCCCGCGAGGAGTTCCCCCGCCGGCGGCCACACCAGGGAAAGGGAGATGCGCTCGTCGGCGGTGAAGTCCGAGAGCACGTAGCCCGCGACGTCCGGGTGGTCGGGGCGCCCGATGCCGAAGCGGAGGCGCCAAAAGTCCGCGGTGCCGAAGCAGGCCTTCATGGAGCGCAGTCCGTTGTGGCCCCCGAGGCCGCCGGACCACTTGAGGCTCGCGGTACCGACCGGGAGCTCGAGCTCGTCGTGGACCACGAGGATTTCCTCGGGCTTGATCTTGAAGAAGGACGCGGCCTCGGCGACGGACTCGCCGGAAAGGTTCATGAAGGTTTCGGGTTTCACGAAGTGGACGAGCCTGCGCTCGCCGTCGCCGCCGGTTACCGGGAGGGAGGCGTATTGTCCCTTGAATTTTTTCTGCCAGGAAGCCCCGGAGAGCATGGAGAGGGAGTCGGCGAAATGCCAGGCCACGTTGTGGCGGTTTCCGGCGTATTTTTTGCCGACGTTCCCGAGAAAGGCGACCAAGGATATCATGGGGCGCATTGTACCCAAAAAAGCCTATTTAGTGTATACTTGGCCTACTTTATGGGTATAACCGAAAACGAAAAAAAGGTGTACGTAATCGGACACCGGAACCCCGATACGGATTCGATCGTGTCGGCCGCGGCCTATGCCGCGTTCAAGCAGGCGCAGGGCATGTCGAATTGCCGCGCGGCCCGGGCGGGCAAGCCGACGCCCCAGGCAGAGTACATTTTCAACCGGTTCGGGGTAACGCTCCCCGAGTTCCTCAGCGACCTCGTGCCGAAAGTCGCCCACCATTACAACGGGGACATCGACACGATCAGCGAGGACACCTCCCTGTGGGAAGCCATGGACCGCCTGGAGCGGAACCGCACCCGGGTGCTTCCCGTGGTCGACGCCCGGGGACGCTACCACTCCCTCCTCCACTACAGCGCCTTCGCCCAGAAGGTCCTGAAGATGATCAACCCGAAGCAGAAGACGATGATCCAGACGAGCATCGACCTCCTGTCGACGGTGCTCCATACCCAGGCCCTGGTGGTGCACGAGCCGACGGTGGTGAAGAAGAGCCCGGTTATCGTGGCGGCGGCGGAGTACGGGACCTTTACCGAGCACCTCGCGGCCCACATCCCGGAGAACACCCTGGTAATCGCCGGGGACCGCGAGGACATCCAGCGCCACTCGATCGAGCGCGGGGTGCGCGCCCTTATCGTCACCAACGGGACGACCCTCGCGAAGGGTCTCCGGGAAGAGGCCGAAAGGCGGGGCGTCTCGATCCTGATAAGCCCCTACGACACGGCCTCCACCTCCCTCCTCATCATCTACTCGATGCCCGTGACCTCCATGTCCAACACGGTGGTCCAGCCGGTAAACCGGAACGACACGGCCCGCAAGGTCGCCCCCCTCCTGGCCGACGCCCCGGGAAAGACACTGCCCGTGGTCGACGACGACGGGGCCCTCCTCGGGGTTATCTCCGAGGGCGACCTCTACCGCGAGCCCAACGTGGAAGTGATCATGGTGGACCACAACGAGATTTCCCAGGCCATCGAGGGAATCGAGAACTACCGGATCCTCGAGATTATCGACCATCACCGGATCGGCACGATGTCGACCCGGAACCCCATCACCTTCATCAACAAGCCCGTGGGCGCCACGAGCACGATCGTGACCACCCTCTACCAGGAATACCGGATCCCGATCCGGCCCGAGATCGCGGCGATCCTCCTTTGCGGGATCCTGGCGGACACCCTGGTGCTCCAGTCCGCGACGACCACGGACATAGACCGCTCCACCGCCGAGTACCTGGCGAACATCACGAACCTCGACCTCGAGGCCCTCGGGAAGGACCTGATGACGGCGGCGAGCAATATCGCGGGCCGCACCGCCTCGGAGCTGATCGACCAGGACCTCAAGGACTACGAGGAAGCGGGCTTCTCCTTCAGCGTGAGCCAGATCGAGGTGGAAGACCCCCACGGCATCCTTTCCCGGAAAGCCGAATTCGTCGAGGAGCTCGACCGGCGCCGGGCCAAGGGAGGCCACCTTTTCAGCGCCCTTTTGGTGACGGATATTACCGCCCTTTCGAGCCTCCTTCTGGTCGCGGCGGAACGCAATTTCGAGCAGGCCGTCGCGCTGCCCAAGCAGGAGGAATCGGTGTTCGTGCTCCGCGACGTGGTGTCGCGCAAGAAGCAGCTGATGCCGATCCTCTCGGAACTCGTCGAAAAGTACGTGGAGCGGTGAGGATAATGGAACGCGGAAGCGGGCTGGAAACCCTGTATGAGGACGACTGGATCGTCGTCGTCGACAAGCCCTCGGGGCTCATGTCGGTAGGCTTTCCGGGCTTCAGGGGCAAGACCGCCCAGGAGATCCTCGCGGACCGTTACCGGAGCCGCGGGAAGGTGAGGATTTTCGCCGTGCACCGGCTCGACCGGGATACTTCGGGGGTCATGCTTTTCGCGAAGTCCGCCGAGGCGAGAAGCCGGTTCATGGACGACTGGCAGGAGACCGTGAGCGAGCGGGTATACCGCTGCGTATGCGCGCGGGAACCCCGCGCCGAGGCGCTTCCCGACTCGGGCACGATCGACGAGCCCATCGCGTACAACGTCAAGGACGTGGGCTTCGTCCCCCGGAAGGACGACGAGCCCGCCCGGGCCAAGGCCGAGCGGGCCGTGACCCGGTTCCGCGTGCTCGAGCGGGGCGCGGCCTTCGACCTCGTGGAATGCGAGCTGGAGACCGGGCGCAAAAACCAGATCCGGGTTCACCTGTCCCATCTCGGCCACCCGATCGTCGGGGACGAGGCCTACGGAAAACGCTTCGCCGGGGGCTCCGACCGTCTCGCGCTCCACGCGCGGGCGATCGCCTTTACCCATCCCTTCACCGGGGACGTGAAGCGCTTCGAGGTCCCGGAGCCGAAAGCCTTCGCGAGGCTCGTGAGGGAGAGCCGCTCCAAGCCGACGGCCGAAGAACGGGGCGCGGGCCCGGCCGGGCGCGGCGGGGAGCGAAACCCCGGCGGCGCGAAGGCGCGGGGAAGCGGATCGGCGGAACGAAGGGAAAAGTCGGACGGGAAGGAACGCCGCGGGGGCGACGAAGGCTTCGCTCGGGCGGACGCCGGGAAAAGCGGCCGTTCAGGCCGGTTTTCCAACGGCAGCAAGTTCATTCCGGGAAAATAAGCTAAAAGGTAAAATCGGGACTCGGGCACGGGCCGGGAGCGATGCGCTACGGGCGGGTCGCGCCGCGGCAAACGGGTCGCGGGCGAGGTGGCATGGCCCGGCGGGGAGCAGATCGCCGCGCGCGGTCGGCGGCGCGCGCGGCCACGCCGTGGCCCGGGGGCATTACGACCGGGCGATCAGTCCTTCCAGGGGAAAATGAAGCTACGGAAGCTCCGCGTACCCACCGTATCCTCGTCCTCGGCGAGCAGCTCGCCCCAAGGCACTTCCTTGCGCGCCTTCGCCGGATCGAGTTCCGGATGGGCCTCGAGCCAGTCGTATTTGTACATCCGGAGGCGGAAGGCCTCGTTCTGGGCGAGCACGAGCCCGCTTACCCCGGGGATGATGAAGACGAGCACCGTCGAGAGGGCGATAAGCACGAGGGAATAAAGGAACATGAAAAGGGAAAAGCCGGGGTTGTCGAAGAAAATGATCACGCTTTTCTTGAGGGCCTTGCCGAATTTGGGCTCAAGCTGGGAGCGGACGGGCAGGAACCACTGCAGGGACAGGATGAAACCCACCGCGACCCAGAACATCAGCACCGCGAGGGCGAAGCCGACCACGGAACCGAGCCTGAGGTAATAGGGGATGGCGACCGACACGACCAGGATCGCGGCCCCGACGAGGAGCGAGAACAGCGCCCCGTGGGCGAGATTTGCCTTGAGGGCGCCGAAGAAATCCTTGAAGGTAAAGCTCTTGAAGTTCGCGACCCGCGCCATCATCGACGAGATGGTGAGGAGCAATACGCCTTCGGCAAGCGCCGCGAGGGCGACGATGAGGAGGGAGAGCGGGACGATGGAGGCGGTGGCCCCGGCCAGGTAAAAGCCGCCGAAACCGAGGACGAGCATCGCCACGTTCAGGAGGATAATCGTCAGGAGATTATCCCAACCGTCGAAGAATGCCTTCTTGATGAAAAATCCGATCATTCGACTATAGTAGCATAAGCACCGGTTTTTTACTATATTAACCCTGTCCCCGAACGGGGGCCTACAGGAGGAACATCATGAAAAATTCGTTCGCGACCCTTTTTGATATTCGCCGCGGCCATGCCGCGAGATCAGTTTTTACCCTTCTCCTCGCCATGGCATCCTTCCCCGCCCTCGCGGGAGGCTCCCAGGACAAGGCTGCCCCCTCGGCGGGGAAGAAAGTCGCCGTCGCGGTCTACGTCCCCGGCGTGGTGTCCGGGAGCCCGGTGTACGAGATGCTCGTCGCCGGCGTCGAGCGCGCCGTGAAGGAAAATTCCCGCGCGAGGGTACAGGTTATCGAGGCGGGCACGAAGCAGTCCGAATGGGGGGACAAGCTCACCTCCCTCGTCGCCGACGGCTCCTGGGACCTGGTGGTCACCTCCAATCCCGCCATGCCCGACATCATCGCACCGATCGCCGAACGGTTCCCGAAGACCCAGTTTCTCGTGCTTGACGCCTGGTTCAAGGGCAACCCGAGGATTACGACCTTCCGCTACAACCAGCGCGAGCAGGCCTACGTGTCCGGCTACGCCTCGGCCCTGGTCGCCTCGGGGGGCATGAAGTTCTCCGGCAAGGCGAAGAAGATCGGCCTCGTGGCGGGACAGGAATATCCCGCGATGAACGACGTGATCCTCCCCGGCTTCCTCGAGGGAGCCCGCGCGGTCGACCCCGGCTTCGAGGCCGATTTCCGCGTGGTGGGCAACTGGTACGACGCGACCAAGGGCGCCGAGCTCGCCAAGGCGATGCACGCCGCCGGCGCCAGCGTGGTCATGCCGATCGCCGGGGGCGCCAACCAGGGCGTCGTCGCCGCCGCGAAGGACGAGGGCTTCTACGTGGCCTGGTTCGACGATAACGGCTACGCCAACGCGCCGGGCTACGTGATTTCCAGCTCCGCCATGGCCCAGGACCGCCTCGCCTACGAGAAGACCAAGGCATGGCTCGACGGCACCCTCGAGACGGGCGTCCCGACCACGGTCGGCATCGCCGACGGTTACGTCGATTTCGTGTCCGACGATCCCGCCTGGGCCGCCGCGGTTCCCGAGTCCATCAGGAACAAGGTGCTCGCGCTCATGGACAAACTGCGTTCCGGCGAGCTGAAACTGCCCGTGGAATGACGGCGAACCCGACGGGGACGCCGCGACGGATCGAGTTTCGCGGCATCGCCAAGACCTTTGAAACCCCCGACGGGGGAACCGTGCACCGGTTCCGCGCCCTCGGGGGGGTCGATATCGACTTCCGGTCCGGCTTCATACACGCGATACTCGGGGAAAACGGCGCCGGGAAATCCACGTTGATGCACGTGCTCTCGGGCCTCGTCGCCCCCAGCGAGGGCACCGTTTCCATCGACGGGGAGCCCGTCGCCTTCGCCTCGCCGGCGGACGCGCTCCGGGCCGGGATCGCCATGGTCCACCAGCGGCCCCTCCTGGCCGACGGGCTCTCGGTACTCGAAAACGCCCTCGTGGGGTTGCCGGGAACGCGGGCCAGGCGGGCGGAACGGGAAGCGCTCCTCCGGACGCTCGCGGGGGAATGGGAATTGCCCCTCGACCCCGGGATGAAGGTCGCCGCGCTTACCCCCTCGCTCAGGCTTTTCGCCGCCCTCGTTTCCTCCCTTTTCAGGAACCCGGACTTTCTCGTCCTCGACGAGCCGACCGCGGTCCTTTCCCTGGAGGAACGGGACCGGTTCATGGCCGCGGCGAAACGCGCCGCCGGCGCCGGGCTCGGCGTCATATTGATAACCCATAAGCTTGACGAAGCCCTCCGATGGTCGGACCGGATCACCGTGCTCCGCCACGGGCTCGTCGTGTTCGACGCTTCGGCGCCGTCTCCCGAGGAACCGGTTCCCGTTTCCCGCGCCCGTCTCGCGGCGCTTCTCGACCCGGTGGAATCCGAAACGGCGGGGAGCCTCGAAACGGCGCTGAATACCCCCGGCGAACCCGGGGGAAACCTCGGCACGGAGGCGGATCCCTCCCGGGGGGCGCGCCTCTCGGTCGACTCCCTCGCCGCGGCGCCGAAAAACCGCGACCCCCTCAGGGGAGTGTCCTTCACGGCCCGTCCCGGCTCGGTCACCGGCGTGTTCGGCGTCCCCGGAGGCGGCCTGAAGACCCTGGAAGACCTGCTGACGGGCATGCTCGAGGGCGCCCGGGGAACGGTCGAGATCGAGACCCACGGCGGGGTCGTGACGAAGCTCGACGCGGCGAGGCTCGAACCCCGGGCGCTCCGCCGGGCCGGCGTCGCCATAGTCCCCTCCAACCGGACCCTCCGGGGCTCAGACCCTAACCTTTCGGTGGCGGACGTACTCCTCTCCCGGGGGCTCCGGAACCTCGTTCGGGAGCCCAAGGCCGAACGGGAAGCCGTTTCAGGGCTACTCGCCTCAGCGAAGGTGGACGCCCTGCCGTCCAGGCGGGCGGGAACCCTTTCGGGGGGCCAGCTCCAGCGGCTCATCCTCGCCCGGGAACTCGCCTCGGCGCCCTCGATACTGATGCTCGCGGAGCCCGAGTGGGGGCTGGACATAAAAAGCGCCGCCGCCCTCCGGGACCGGCTCCGCGCCGCCGCCGACTCGGGCATGACCGTGGTAATCCTCACTGACACGCCGGATTCGATGCACGGCGAGGGCTTTTACGACGCCGTGTACGCCCTGCGCGAGGGGGCCGTCCAATGAACGCCGAAATCCTTTCCCGGGCAAGGCCCTGGCTCTCCTTCGTCGCGACCTTCTCGGCCGCGCTTCTCACGATCGTCGCCATCCTCGCCCTTTCGGCCGACAGTCCCGCCGCGGCGCTTTCGGCTTTCTTCTCGAAACCCTTTTCCTCGTGGTGGTATTTCGGCAACGCCCTCAACATCGCGGGGCTTTACGTGCTGGCGGGGACGGGTTCGGCCCTCGCCCTTCGGGCCGGGGCCTTCAACCTCGGCGGGGAGGCGCAAATATACGGCTCAGGCCTCGCCGCCGCCGCCGTCATTCCCGCCGCCGCCGCGGTCTTGCCGCCCTGGGGGGCCCTTGCCGCGGGCCTCCTGGCCGCGGTCGCCGTCGGCGCCGTCCTCGGCTTCGGCCCGGGATACCTCAGGGCGAAGCGGGGCACGAGCGAGCTTTTGACATCCTTCCTCCTTTCAGCCGCTTGCGTACCCATCGTGGATTTCCTCATCGGCGGTCCCTTGCGCGACAAGACGGGGAATCTCCTGGCCACCGCGCCCCTCCCCGAGGCGGCCCGACTCGCGCCGATCGCCCTGCCCTCGTATTTCAACGCGTCCTTTTTCGCCGCCGTCGCCGTCGCCGTCGCCGCGGCCTGGTTCATATCGGCGACCGGACCCGGTTTCCGGTTCCGGGTGAGCGGTTCCGCCCCCGAGTTCGCCCGCTATTCCGGCTATCGCGTCGGTTTCGTGACCGCCGCGGGAATGACGGTCTCGGGCGCCCTGCACGGTGCCGCCGGTTTCGCCGCGGTCGCCGGAACCTGGTACCGCTGCCACCAGGGCTTTTCGGCGGGCATGGGTTGGAGCGCCCTCGCGGTCGCCCTCATGGCGCGAAGCGAGCCCGCGGCGGTAATTCCCGCGGCCCTCCTCCTCGCCTGGCTCCAGGCGGCGAGCGACGCGGCCATGCTGTCGACGCGGCTCGGCTTCGACGCCACCGCGCTGATCCAGGCGGTAATCTTCCTCGTCGTTTCGGCGAGGGAAATGCCCCGGATCTTCGCCTTGCGCAAGCCCGCCATCAAGGGAGGCAAGCCGTGAGCGAGATCCAGTCGGCCCTCTCAATCATCCTCTCCGCGGCGGCGCCGATCCTTTTGGCGTCCCTCGGCGCCCTCGTCACCGAATACGCCGGGGTACTCGCGGTTTTCATGGACGGCGCCATAACCCTGGCGGGCTTTCTCTGCGTGGCCGTGGCGAACGCCACCGGAAGCGCCGCCGCGGGCTTCGCGGGCGCGGCGGTCGCCATGACGGCCCTCATGTACCTGGTCGCGCGGTTCACCGAGCGAACCGGGGCAAACCCCTTCCTCACGGGCCTCGCGGTCAACTTCCTGTCCCAGGGGCTTACCTCCCTCCTTTCCGTCGCGATCTTCGACACCCGTGGCGTCGTGACCCTCGCGTCCGTCGCCCCCGTTCCCCAATGGACGGGAATCGCGGGCGCCTTCGCGTCGGTTCCCCTGCTCGCCATATTCCTGCGCCATACCGTGCAGGGGGCGAACCTCCGCGTCACGGGCTCCGCCCCGGACCTTCTCGCCGCCCGGGGCGTGAGCGCCCCACGCTACAGGACCCTTTCCTGGTGCGTCGCGGCCTTCTTCGCCGCCTGCGCCGGCTCCGTCCTCGCCCTGAACCTCGGGGCCTTCACGCCGGGCCTGAGCGCCGGCAGGGGCTGGACCGCCCTCGCCGCGGTGTACCTGGGCTACAAGCGGCCCTGGACAGTCGCCCTCGCGGTGCTCGCCTTCGCCGGGGCCAATTGGGTATCGAACGGGCTACAGGGCGCCGGCGCGGTTCCCGCGAGCCTCGTGCTCGGCCTCCCCTACGCCCTCGCCCTCCTCGCCTTCGTACTCGTTCCTACCAAGGTCGCCCGGCAAGCC
>QKCE01000321.1 GCA_003245785.1 Spirochaetales bacterium
GGGGCTCAAGGTACCGCTCCTCGTGATAAGCATCGCGTACCTGGCCTTCACCGTGGTGCTTCCCACCGTTACTATCATGCTCGTCGGCGGACTCAAAACCTACGGCCTCCCCATGGCGCTCAAGAACCTGAGTTTCGACAACTACATAAGCCTGTTCAGGATGAAGCTCACCACGGACTCGATCGTGAACTCCCTGGTCCTCTCCCTCGGCGCGGCCTTCGTGACCATGCTCGCGGGTACCATGATCTCCTACGTGATCGTGAAGATGAAGGTCCGGGGCAAGTTCTTCCTGCAGTTCCTCGGGGTTCTTCCCTTCTCGCTTCCGGGCACCGTCATCGCCCTGGGCTGTATCCTCACCTGGAGCGGCCGCTTCGGGATAAACCTTTACAACACCGCGGGAATAATCTTCGTGGCGTACGTGGCGCGGTACATGGCCTTTTCGATAAAGTCGAACTCCGCGGCCCTCGAGCAGGTATCCGATTCCCTGGAAGAAGCCTCCCGCTCCTGCGGCGCCACCCACTTCCAGACCCTGAAGAACATAGTGCTGCCCCTGGTCCGGCCCGGGATGATCAGCGCGTTCTTCCTTATTTTCCTCCCCGCCCTTCGGGAGCTGACCACGTCGGTACTGCTCTACGGGCCCACCACGCGGACCATCGGCGTGGCCATCTACGCCCTCAACGAGGACGGGGAAACCGTCCGGGCGGCGGCGTTGGCCTCGGTCGCCCTGGTTATCATATTCGCCGGCGAGTACATTATCCGCAAGTTCCTCGCCCGGCTTCAGAGACAGGAGTAACGCAATGGGATACCTATCGCTTAAGGACGTAACCAAGCGCTTCGGCGACGTGACCGCGGTAAACCGCGTGAATCTCGAGGTGGAACGGGGCGAGTGCTTCTCCTTCCTCGGCCCCTCGGGCTGCGGGAAGACGACTACCCTGAGGATGATCGCCGGCTTCGAGGACCTGGACGAGGGCGAGCTTTCCGTCGACGGGAAGGTTTTCTCCTCCAGCTATAAAAAATATTACCTCCCGCCCGAGGAGCGGGATTTCGGGATGGTGTTCCAGGCCTTCGCCGTATGGCCGCACCTGAACGTGTACCGGAACGTGTCGTTCCCCCTGGAAATCCGCAAGCTCCCGAAGCACGAAATTCACGAGAGGGTTACCCGCGCCCTGAAATACACGGGGCTGGCGAAGCAGGAAAACACCTACCCCAAGCAGCTTTCGGGGGGCGAGCAGCAGCGCATCGCCCTGGCCCGGGCCATCGCGATCAACCCGAAGGTGATGCTCCTGGACGAGCCCCTCTCGAACCTGGACCCGAAGCTCCGGGAGGAAATGCGCTTCGAGATCAAGGACCTCCAGCGGAAGTTCGACCTGACGATCATCTTCGTGACCCACGACCAGGCGGAGGCCATGGCCCTTTCGGACCGCATGCTCGTCATGCGCGACGGGACGGTCCAGCAGGTCGACACGCCCCTCGGAATTTACGACCGGCCGGAGAACGAGTTCGTCTTCAGCTTCATCGGCCTGTCGAACTTCATTCCCGTGGAATCGAACGGCAAGGGCTTTTTCGTGCGCGGCGCCGAGTTTTCGGGCGACCCGCTCCTGAGGCCGGACAAGCCGGGCAAGCGCTTCAAGATGGCGTGCCGACCGAGCGAAATAAGCCTGGCGAGGGGCGGCGAGGGCGTCGAGGCGACCGTCGCGCGCCGCACCTACCTGGGCGACATGGTCGATTACCTCGCCACGGTCGGCGGCACGGAGATCAGGATCCAGAAACCCCGCCGGGACGCGCTTCTTGACGAGGGAGAGCGGTGTAGACTCACGTTCAACAAGGCCCGGTGGTTCCCCTCGCAATAACGGGCTTTTCTCCCTTCTCTGCCGTCCCGCGGTCGACCCCGTTTTTCGGCCGCGGGACGGCTTTTCCCGGCGGTACTTTCGTTCGCCGAAACGGACGAGCCCGGTACCCCAATCCCTAGAAGGGGGCCGGCTGGCCCCGTTTTTTGTTGCTGTACTCCAGGATTCTCAACGAAAAGATAAACGAGAACATTTCGTTACCCTCGTCTATCCTGGTCTCAAGGAGCTCGAGGCACCGGTTTATCCGGTACGAGACGGTGTTGCGGTGGATCTTCATTATCTCGGCAGTCTTCGAAATGCTCCGCAGCGACTCGAGATACATATGCAGCGTCGGGACCAGGTCGGTCTTGTGCGCGATGTCGTAATCCTCGAGGGCGAGTATCTTCCTGTGGCAGAACTGTTTCAGGTCGTAGATAACGGATGCCGCGTCGAACATGTGGTAGATGGAGTTTTCGTTGTACGCGAAGTACAGGCTGCCGTTCTTGAGGGTCGACGCGACGTCCAGCATGCAGCACGCCTGCCGGAAATGGGCGAACAATTCGTTCAGGTTCGGGAAGCTCCTGCTTATGCCGGCGATCAGGTTATACTTCTTCAGTACCCCGGTCATGCCGGGATCTTCCTTTTCCCAATCGCTTATCCAGGTTTCGGAATTGTAAACCCTGACGATCAGGTTGTTATAGATCATGGTCCTGCAACAGCTCGAGTATTGAAATTCCTGGATGATATTCCTGATCGCCGCGGATTCCCTGTCTTCGC
>QKCE01000292.1 GCA_003245785.1 Spirochaetales bacterium
CCGGGCGCCGAAGGCAGCGGGGTTCCGACCCTGCCTTCCGGCGGCCTCCGCGCGTCAGCCAACCTTCTCCCCCGGTCTCCTTATACCGTCCTGTTGATATAGGTGCCGTAATCCTTCCGGGCCGGCGCGTAATCGGACCCGAAAAGCTCGGAGGAAATGAGGAAGTCCGCGGTGGCGCGGTTAGAGGCGAAGGGAATATTGTAAAGCACGGAAATGCGCTCCAGGGCCTTCACGTCCACGTCGTGGGGCTGGGGCTCCATGGGGTCCCAGAGGAACACCATGAGGTCGATCTGGTCCGTGGCGATCATGGCGCCCAGCTGTTGGTCGCCGCCGAGGGGCCCGCTCTTGAGCAGAACGATTTCCGGGGGTATTTCCTGGGGATCTTTCGATTTCTTCGCGAACGCGTCGGCCACGAGTTTCCCCGTGGTGCCCGTGCATACGAGGCGATGACCCTTCAGTTTCTGCCAATTGAACTGCACCCATTCCACGAGGTCTTTCTTGCGGTTGTCATGGGCGACCAGGGCGATGGTTTTTCTTTTGTTCATAACGTGAGCTCCTGGGTCAAGGATAACGATTTTCCGCGCGGGGAGGCAACGGGATTCAGCCCTTTCCCGCCCGGTATTCCGCTCTTAATCGTTGACGGGACCTAACGGAAAGTTGGCGAAGGCTACCGCAATTCCCTTCGCATGACGTAACCGTCGTAGGGCGGCACCGAGCGGCCCCCGAAAAAGCCCTTCAGCTCCGCTACGGTCCCGAAGCCCGCCCGTTCGTATATGGCCCGCGCCCCGCCCCACCGTTCGCCGACGAGGAGAATGGCGTGCCGGACCCCGGGGTACCGCGCCGTGACGGCGTCGAGAAGCGCGCCGAAAAGCGCCTCGCCGTACGCTTTCCCGCGATGGGCGGGGGATACCGCCAGGGACGACACGTATAGCTCGTTTCCACCGGGGGCGAAGCGCTCGCGGGCGGAATGCCCCAGGGCGAACATGTCGGCGCTCACCCGCTCCCGCCGTTCCCAAATCTCGGAGGAAATGAAGCCGATGATCCCCTCCGTCGACTCGAGGACGAGGAAGCCCTCCGGGAAGGTTTCGATCCGCTCGCGGTACGCCGGCTCGCCCTCGACGGTGTCCCCGTCGAAGCAGAGCGTCTCGAGTTTCATTATCGCCCGGAGATCCGCCATCCCGGCGGGGCGTATGCGGGGCGTATCTTCGCGTGCCACCGAGCCCCGGAGGTCGGCCCGCTCACCTTCGTCAACGTCCGCCATCGCTTGCCTCACCGCTTGCGCCCGTAATCCGCGAGGATAACCCCCGTGGTGGAAACCTCCGACCGTTCCAGCCGCCATTCCCGGGAGACGGGTCCCCCGCCAAACAGCCTTTTGCCTCGGCCGAGGGTGAGCGGGTGGATCATGAGGCGCAAGCCGTCGACGAGGTCGAGGGCGAAGAGGGTTTGGAGGAGGTCGGCGCTGCCGTAGACGTGAAGGTCCGGCCCATCGGTTTCCTTCAGGGCGGCGAGTGTCCCGCCCGTGTCCGAGCCGAGAAACGCCGAAGGGCCCCATTCCCCGGCGGTAACGGTCCGCGAGGCGACGTATTTGGTGGCCGCGTTCGCTTCCGGCCACGCGTCGCCGTTGGCGGGCCAGTACGGGGCCCAGATATCGTAGGTCTTCCGCCCAAGCAGGAGGTCAAAAGGGGAACCCATGCGCTCCCGTATAGCCTTGCCCAGAACGGAGTCCGAATAGGGTGCGATCCACCCGCCGAGGTCGAAGCCGCCCTCCGTATCCTCTTCCGGACCGCCCGGGGACTGGATGACGCCGTCCAGGCTCATGAATTCGATGGCCAGGATCCTTCTCATGACCGGAATATCTTCTCGAGGGGCTTGCCCTTCGCCAGTTCGTCGATCAACTTGTCCAGGTACCGGACCTTTCGGACCACCGGGTCCTCGATCTCTTCCACCCGGTAGCCGCAAATAGCGCCGGTGATCTTCGAGGAGTCCGGGTTGAACCGTGGCGCCTTGGCGAAAAAGGCCTCGAAGTCGCGGGAATCCTCGAGGCATTCCGCCAGGGAGTCGCCTTCGTAACCCGTCAGCCAGGCGATGACCGCGTCGACTTCGCCCTTGTTCCGCCCCTTCCGCTCGGCCTTTTGGACGTACATGGGGTAGACCTCCGCGAAGGCCATTCGATACATCCGCTCCCGCGATTTATCCGTTATTTCCATTACTGCCCCCAAATAAAAGCCCGTCACCGCGGCGGCGCCGCCGTTAGAAGGGCCGATCATGGCTGGAGTATACCGCGATTCGAGGCCTCGGGGAATCGGGCGGGTAGCCCGAAATAAACACACCAAAGCATAAAGGCCGCCATTGTCACGGGGCGCGCCGGGCAAGACAATGGGAAAAACGGAGGAACACCCATGAAAACCGATTCGCGTCATGTCGCCCATTCGCTCGCCGCCGCGGCCGCGACCCTGCTCCTCGCAGTCTCCTGCGCGTCCAATCCCCCGGTGGAGTCGCCTCCGGGCTGGAAACTCGTCTGGAACGACGAGTTTGACGGGTCGAAACTCGACCTCACGAAGTGGTCTTACCAAACCGG
>QKCE01000029.1 GCA_003245785.1 Spirochaetales bacterium
AGTGGTCGGGCGGGATTGGAATAGGAACGGGCGAGATGCTGTCGGAGACCAAGTCGGCGCCCCCCGAATTTTTCATGCGGAAGCCCGTGACCGGGGCCGTGTATGCCCTTGCCTCCGCGATCGCGGATGGCCGATCCCTCGAGGGAAACCTCTTCGCCCAACACGGCATTCCCCGATGGCTCTTCAAGGCGATGGGCGAGGCCGGTTGGCGGCGATGGATACGGGTAAACGGGAAAAAGGCCCGGGATCTCGATGCCCGGCCCTTGGGCCGGCTCGCCTGAAGGTTATCGGGCGACGGCGGTAATTCGCGCGTTGCCAGTCCGTTTCTCAGTGTTTGTCGGCCGCGCGCGGCTGGCCGCAGGCAAGGGGGGCGACCCCGTCGGGCTTGGGGTAGCGTTCCCGGTTTTCAATGCCGGATTCCCGCTCCCAGGGCCAGTTGTAAATGGTCCCGAAATCGTATACCTCGGTATATCCCAGGGAAACGAGGAGCCGCGCGGCCTCGAAGGCGCGGCAGCCGCTCATGCAATACACGATGATCGGCGCGTTCTTGTCCGGAAGTTCCGCGGCGGCCCATTCGCCGAGGACGTAATCCGGGATGAGAACGGCGCCGGGAAGGTGGGCTTCTTCGTATTCCTCGACCGTCCTGACGTCCACGACGGTGATGCCGAACGAGGGGTTCCCGATTACGCGGCGGGCCGTATCGGGGGATATGCGGCGGTATTCGGGTTTCGCTGCGGTTTCGAACATGAAGGGACTCCTGTCGATTTATATGACCTCAAGGTACACCGCTTTCTCCCGTTCGGTCTGTGATTTTGTTACGGGGAACCGGGCTTGTATTTTTCCAGTATCCGCCGATAGGTTCCGTCGGTCATGACCGACTGGATCGCGGCGGATAGCCGTTTTTGGAAGGCAGGGTCCGTCGCGGCGGGGGAGGCCTTCGACAGGGCGAGATACCCCGGCCTGTTTCCGTCGATCGGGACCGATTCGGCCATTACCCGGTCGGAAACCCCGAGCTCGTCCGCGTAATAGAGCATCGTCTCCACCACCCCGATCACGGCGTCCACCCTCCCCGCGGTCAGCATGCGCACGTTGCCCATCTGGGTATCGTCGGAATCGATCACCTTGATCTTCCCCTCGGCCGCGGCGGCCTCGAAGGAATCAGAGACGAAAACCCCACGGCCCCTCGCCACGGTCAGGCCGGTGAGCGTCTCCATTCCCCGGAACCCGACGGGGGCGGACGCGTTCACCAGAAGGCCCAGGCTGTCGTAATGCATGATGCCGACGTAGACGAGGAAGCTTTCGCGGGCCTTTACGTAATACATGGAAAACGCGCCGTCTGCCTGTCCCGTTTCCATCGAGCGAAGGACTCTCGCCCAGGGCATCGTCTCGATCTCGACGGCCACCCCCGCTCGGTTCGCGATTTCGCGGGCGACCTCGATATCGATTCCCTTCAAGTTCCCTCCTTCCACGAAGGAATAGGGCGGCAGGTTGGAAACCGTGGCGAAGCGCAGGACGGAAGGGTCGTCGGCACGCAGGCTGGCCGACGCGAACGCGAGAAACAAAACGAGAATCGCCTTGCCGGGGCCTTTAGGTCTCCGTGGGTTCCGCACTCCCTGCCTCCCGTCCGGTTATCTATACCGAAGCATAAATTATCCGCGGGAGTTTTTCCACGCTCGGGTCGGGATACCGGAAGGGCCCCGACGGGCCTAATAAGTGTCCCGGAGGTGGGTAACCGAAAGGCCTTCCGCGAAGCGGGCATCGTCGAGATCCTCGCCTCCCCTGAGCACCGTGAGGACCCTGGCTTCCTTTCCGTCCAGCGGCACCCCGTTGTCGTCCAGGAGGAGGTCGGCGAGGGCGCTCGATACGGTCGCGAAGAGCGCGGGCCGGTCGGCGGCAAGCTCGATAGTCCTTCGGCCCTGTCCGTCCCTTCCGAGGGAGACGGAAACGGCCGCGGGGCGAAGCTCCACGCTTTTCCATGGCGCGAAGGCATGGCAGGCGTAAGCCCCGGTTCCGTCGGACATTTTCCAGGAATAAAAAAGCAACCCTTCCCTTCGGGGAGTTACCCGCCTGTCCCCGAGAGACGCACCCAGGCGGGCGGCGAAATCGAACTCGACGAGGGATACGCTCGTGAAGGCGGGAACGTCGAAATTCGCGGCTCCCGCATCGATAACCTTTCCGTCGACCGTCACGAGGGACCAGGTCAACGCGCCGGACGCCGGAACGGGCGCCTCGTTCGAAAGGTGGATGGCCACGCGAGGGCTGTCCGCGGGGGGATGGTCGCCGGGTTTCGCGGAATCGCCGGGGTTTCCGGCGGCCGAGGGGGAAGCCGGGACGGCATTTGAGGTCGGAATCGCGCCGTCGCCGTCGGTCACGGGCAGCAAGGCCTCAACCGAGGCCACGAGGGGGGCATAGGCGCGCTTTACCGCGTAATGGAGGAGTTTCCAACGCCCGGCGCTGTCGATGCTCGACCATGAGTTTACCGGCCAGTTGTCGTTCAGCTGCCAATAAATGGACCCCATGCACCTGCCGCGATTGCGGCGCCAGTGCTCTATGCCGGTCCTTATGGCCTCGGCCTGGTTGATTTGGGACGCGAGGACCAGGGAGGGGAAATCCTTGGGGGAACGGAAGTAGCGCGCCAGGTAACCGGCGAGCTTGACGGTACCGAGCACGCAGCGCTGATGGTCCTCGAGCACGGGGCTGCCCTGGACCCGGTCTTCCGGCAGGGTGAAGCTTTCCACCGTTTTAAGGTCGGGATAGGACTCGAAGCCGAATTCGCTCATGAAGCGGAAGTAATGGCGCGTGAAGTCGTGAAAGTCCTTGTAGCCGTGCCACACGTCCCAGTAATGGCAGTCGCCGACGTCCGGGGCGTTCGGGTCGTCGAAGCTGCCCGTGGACGAGGGCGAGGCGGGCCAGTAAAAGACCTGGGGCGCCTCGCGGGCGAGGATCTCGGGAAACCTTACCTGATACTGCTCGAGATACTCGGCGCGCTGGCCCGGGGTTTGGGGAATGCCCCAGGCGACGAAGGCGATTTCCATCTCGTTGTTGCCGCACACGAGGCCGAGGGAGGGATGGTGCCGGATCCGGCGCACGTTGTCCCGCACCTCCTCGGCGATATTCGACATGAAGTCCGGGTTGTCTACGTCGTATACCGCGCAGGCGAACATCAGGTCCTGCCAGACCACGAGGCCCAACTCGTCGCAGGCCGCGTAGAACGCCTCGCTTGGGTACACGCCGCCGCCCCAGACGCGGACCGCGTTGAAGTTCGCGAGGGCGCAGTCTTCCAGGAGCCGCCGGGTGCGTTCCGGCGATACCCTGGAAAGGTAAATGTCCTCGGGGATGTAGTTGGCGCCCCTGGCGAAGAAAGGGACTCCGTTGCAGGCGAACTCGAAGGTCTCCCCCCATTGGTCGGGATCCTGCCGTATCGTCAGCGTCCGAAGGCCGACGCGTAGGTCTTTCCGGCCGATTTCGACGCCCTCGGGATCGGTGAGCGTCACCGAGAGGTCGTAAAGCGGCCTTTCGCCGAGGCCGGCTGGCCACCAGAGCTTGGGTTCGGTCACGGCGAGTTCGAGCGGCTTCTCCCCGTCGAGGGAAAAGAGCTGAACCGCGCCGTCGGGATGGATTAGGGTTCCCGTGAGCCGGTATCCCGCGGCGCAGGCCTCGGCGACCAGGAGCGTCGCGGGAAGCGCGGCGTATTCCCCGCGGGAAGCGCGGGCCGGGAGGATTTCCGGCGCGATGCCGAGGGTTACCGAGCCGTCGGGACCGTGTTTCTGGCTCACCGAGACCGAGTCGAGCCGCCAGTCGCCGTAGGCGACGAGCCGGATCTCCTTCCAGATGCCCGCGTCGGGGACGACGGGGCCCCAGTCCCAGCCGTAGCTGCAATGGCTTTTCCGGATTTGGTTGAAATGCGGTGCCGCGAGCTCGGGGTTGTTTTCGTAGGTTTGCCAGAGCGGCCTTTTCGCGGCTTTCTCGCGGCAGTACTTGAGGCTGTTTGAGAGGATTACGGTAAGCTCGTTGGCGCCGGGTTTCAGGAAGCTTCCCGCGGGGTAGCGCCAGGCGCGGTGCATGTTGTCTGCCTTTCCCGCGAGGGCGCCGTTGATCCGGATTTCCGCGAGGGTATCGAGGCCGTCGCACTCGAGCCAGAGGGAATCGCGCCGTTCGTCCAGGGGAAAGTCGGGGGGCAGCTCGATGAATCTGGTGAGGGTGAAGTCGCGCTCGGCCATATCCTGGCAAAGGCGGTTGTTTTCCCGCCAGAAGGCGCCTTCCGGGCCGAAGGCCCCGTGCTTTTCGAGTTCCGCGAATATCGAGCCGGGAACGTTCATGTCGAAGCGCCAGGTACCGCAGGAGGACTCAACCCGCCAGGTACCGCCGAGATCAATGGTAGAAATGCCGTTATTCCGCATGAATCAAAGTAAAGCACATCCCCCCCGTTGATGCAAGGAACGGGTGCCTTGGCTCGATTGGGCGGCGGTAGGGGGGCAGGGCCGTTTGCAGGACCGCGACGATGGAAGGCCCCGGGTTTTTTGCGGTATCGGGGAAAATCTCCCATAATATGAAGCACGGGCCGCAAAGCGATGATTTACGCGGAGGACCCGGGAGGGGTGAATACATGGATACGCGCCGAAAGGTCAGGAATATCGTCACCGCCCGCCCAGTTACCGAGGGCGCCGGCGTTCGTCTGAGGCGGGCGATAGGCCTGGGAGAGCCGGGGGAGTACGATCCGTTCCTGTTGCTGGACGACTTTCGTTCCGACGAGCCGGACGACTATCTCGCGGGCTTTCCCTGGCACCCGCACCGGGGCATAGAAACCGTTACCTACGTCCTCAAGGGGAACGTCGAGCACGGAGACAGTACCGGGACGAGGGGAACGATAGGGCCGGGAGACATCCAGTGGATGACCGCCGGGAGCGGCATTTACCACCAGGAGATGCCCAAGGGCGACGGGTCCGGCTCGATGCACGGGTTCCAGTTGTGGGTGAACCTGCCCGCCCGGGACAAGATGACCGCGCCGAGGTACCGGGGAGTGACCGCGGCGGAGATCCCGGTCGTTCGCCGGGACGACGGCGCGGAAATCCGCGTGATAGCCGGGTCTTTCGGGGAAACCTCGGGACCCGTGCTCGACGTGGCGACGAGGCCGACCTATCTCGACGTTACCCTTCCGGGAAGCGCGTCGTTTTCCCTGGAGACGACCCGGGGCGATACGGTTTTCCTTTACGCCTTCGCCGGGGAAATCCTCCTCGAGACGGAACGGGGAGAGACCGTGACGGTCGCGAACCGGAACGTGGCGCTTTTCGGGGACGGAGACGCGCTTCGTGCCGACGCGGGGCCGCAGGGCGGGCGCTTCCTGCTCGCGGCCGGCTCGCCGATCGGGGAACCGATCGCCTGGCGCGGACCGATCGTCATGAACACCCAGGAGGAACTGAGAATCGCCTTCGACGAGCTTTCGAGGGGAACCTTCATCAAGGCGAAGGGAGAAGGAGGGGCATGAAAACTTATTTTATCGGGCACGGCTCGCCCATGAACGTGATACAGGACAACGGGTATACCCGGTTCCTGGCGGACTTGGGCGAGCGCCTCGGGACGCCGGAATGCGTTGTGGTGTTTTCTGCCCATTGGCTCACCAGGGGAACCAGGATCACCGGCTCCTCGGCTCCCCCTCAAATTTACGATTTTTACGGCTTTCCCCAGGAACTGTACGGGGTCGAGTACGCGCCGCCCGGGGCTCCCGGCGTCGCCACGGCCATAGCCGCCGGGGTCCCGGCGGTGAAGGTCGACCCGGAAAGGGGAATCGACCACGCCGCGTGGGCGGTGGCGAAGCACCTGTTTCCCCGGGCGGACATACCCGTTTTGGAGATGAGCCTGGACGTGAACCTTTCCGAGCGCGAGCACTATCGGCTGGGGAGGGAAATCGCGGCGTTGAACCTCGCCGACGTCCTCTTCATCGGGAGCGGCAACCTGGTACACAACCTCTACGACGTGGATTTCCGGGACGACGCCAAGCCCTTCGTCTGGGCGGAAGAGATAAACCGATGGCTCGCGGAAAGGCTCGAGGCGAACGACGCGGACGCGCTCATCGACGCCAAGAAGACCATGCCGAACTACGCGAAGGCGGTTCCGACGACGGACCATTACCTGCCGCTCATGTACGTTCTCGGGATGGCGAAATCCGCGCCGACGATCGAGTTCGACGCCATTCAGAACGGCAGCGTCTCGATGCTCGCCTTTTCGGTGGACTGAAAGGCGGGGCGGGCCGGCGGCGAGTCGCCCCGCGGGGACTTCCTTCGCGGGGGCTCCGCGGGCCGGAAGCCGGAAACGGAGTTTCCGGCCTCGCCCCTCGCCGCCCTTTCTGCCTCGGCCCAATACGCCCGGAACCCCATACGGCCCGAGCTTGGCGAAACTCAGGAGGGCCGGTAGGGCGTGCCCTCCAGGGGGAGCGAGGTGCGGAAGATCCCGTCGCGCTTGTAGTAGGCGCCCTGGAGCGCCGGGGACGTGGGGATTAGGGGGATTTCGCCGACGCCCTTGGCGCCGTAGGCGAGCTCCGCCGGGTTGCGCTCCACGAGTATCGTCTCGATTTCCGGGGTCTTGGTCGCCCGGAAGAGGCCGAGGGTACCGTATTTGGCGGTCACCCGGCCGCCCTCGATGCGCGGGTTTTCGGTGAGGCCGTAGCCGAGGCCCATGACGACCCCGCCCTCGATCTGCCCTTCCACGTTGGTCGGGTTTATCGCCCGGCCGACGTCGTGGGCGGCGATAACCCTTTCAACGAAGCCGTTTTCGTCGAGGATCGCCACCTGGGTCGCGTAGCCGTAGGCGAGGTGGCTCACGGGGTGAGGCTTCGGCGCGCCCATGGGGTCGCTGACGCCCACGAACTCCTCGTAGTATTCCTTCCCTTCCAGCGCGGTAAGCGGCGCTATTTCCAGGTCTTTCCTCAATTGCAGCGAAACCCGGCGGGTCGCCTCGCCGGTGATGAGGGTCTGGCGGGAGGCGGTGCTCGTGCCGGAGTTCGGCGTGACGTCGGTGTCGGGCCGCGCGACGATCACCTCGTCGATCCCGAGGCCCGTCGTTTCGCAGCAGATGGCGCGCATGGTCGCGGCGATGCCCTGGCCCATGCAGGCGGCGCTCGTGCGGAGGCTGACCGCGCCGTTCTCGACCCTCAGCCGTACCCTTCCCGTGTCGGGGATTCCCATGCCCACCCCGGCGTTCTTTATGCCGCAGGCGATGCCCGCGCGGCCCTCGTTCGCGTAATACGCGTCCTTCACCGCCTCGAGGGTTTCGGCTATGCCGGTTCCCTCGTCGGCGATCTGGCCGTTCGGGAGGACGTCGCCGGGGCGCAGGGCGTTCCGCCAGCGGATTTCCCAGGGATCGATTCCGACTTTTTCGGCGAGCTGGGTGAGGTTGCACTCGCTGGCGAACATGGTTTGGGTGACGCCGAAGCCGCGGAAGGCGCCGGAGGGCACGTTGTTCGTGTAGGCCGCGGTGCCGATTATGTCGATGTCGTGGAAATTGTAGGGACCGGCGGCGTGGGTGCAGGCGCGCTGGAGCACCGGGCCCCCGAGGGACGCGTAGGCCCCGGTATCCGCGACGAGGCGGAGGCGCATGGCGGTGAGTCGGCCTTCCTTGTCGCAGCCCGTGGTGAGCTCCATTTCCATGGGGTGGCGCTTGGGGTGGACCCGGAGGCTTTCGGCCCGGGACAGGGTCACCTTTACCGGCCTTTTCGAGAGCCAGGCGAGGAGGGCCGCGTGGTGTTGGACGCTCATGTCCTCCTTGCCTCCGAAGCCGCCGCCCACGTAGGCGCTCACGACGCGGAGTTGCGGCGCCTTGATGCCGAGGAGCCGGCCGATTTCCCGGTACTCGTCGTAGACGCTTTGGCCGCCGGTGTAGACCGTGAGCCCGCCGTCCGCCGGGACCGCGAGGGCCGATTCCGGCTCGAGGAAGGCGTGCTCCTGGGCGGGGGTGCGGTATACGTTCGTCACCACGTGGGCGCTCGCGGCGAGGGCCGCGTCCACGTCGCCGCGACGGATCTTTTCCACGCGGTAGGCGTTGCCGCCTTCGTGGATTTTCGGCGCGCCGGGCGCGAGGGATTCCGCGGGGGAAAGGAGGGGGACTCGCTCCTCGTATTCCACCTCGATGAGCGCCTTGATTTCCTCCGCCGCTTTCCGCGTGGTGGCCGCGACGAGGGCGACCGCGTCGCCGAGATAGCGGGTTTCCTCGCCGACCGCGACGAGGGCGGGCCAGTCGAGGGTAAGGTGGCCGAGGACCCGCTCGCCGGGAATGTCCTCGGCGAGGGCGATCTTCACGCAGTCGGGATGGAGGAGGGCCTTCGAGATATCGATGGCCTTGACGAGGGCCCGGGGATGGGCGGCGCGGAGGGCCGAGCCGTAGACCATGCCGGGAACCTTGAGGTCGTCCGCGAATTTGGCGACGCCGAGAATCTTGTCCCTGGCGTCGGGGCGCCAGCTCCGCTCCCCCACCCGCCCGGAGAACTTCTTCGTCTCGGGGACCCTTCGCGAGCGGAGGGATTCGGCGGCCATGAGTATCGCGTCCTCGATCTTCTTGTAGCCCGTGCAGCGGCAAATGTTCGGGTCGATGGCCTTTTTCACGTCGTTTCTTGTCGGGTCCGGGTTTCGGTCGAGGAGGGCCTTCGCGCTGACGAGCATACCCGGGGTGCAAAAGCCGCACTGGACGGCGCCGGCTTCCGAGAAGGACCATACGTAGGCGTCCTTTTCGAATTGCGAAAACCCTTCCACCGTCACGATCGATTTGCCCGCGACTTTCGCCGTGGTCTGAAGGCAGGACCGGAGGGGCTTGCCGTCGACGAGGACCATGCAGGCGCCGCAGGTTCCCTCCGCGCAGCCGTTCTTGAGGGAGGTGATGTCGAGCCGGTCCCGCAGATACTCGAGAAGGGATATGTCTTCGCCGGTTTCCAGGGGCGTTCCGTTTACGTTGAATGAATGCATAAAATAAACTCCTTATTTCCTCAAGACGCGTCCCGCGCGGGCGCCGGTCGGGACGCCGTTTTTGAGGGCGACGGTCCCGTTCACGATTACCGTATGGATGCCCTCGGGGAATCGGGCGGGATCGGTGAAGGTACCCCGGTCGATGACGGCGTCCGGGTCGAAGAGCGTGAGGTCCGCGAAGTTTCCCTCGGCGAGGACGCCCCGGCCGGCGAAACCCATGGCCTCGGCGGCCTTGCCCGTCATCTTCCAGACCGCGTCCTCGAGGGACAGCACCCTGTCTTCCCGGACGTACTTTCCGAGTACCCGGGGGAAGGAGCCGTAGACCCGGGGGTGGGGTTTCCCCGAGAGGAGGCCGTCGGTGCACACGTTCATTTCGTCGCGGCCCATGATGAGGGCAACGTGCTCCTCCGTCCCGTAGAAGTCCACCATGCCGACGGCGTTCTCTTCCTCCGCGAGAAGGTCAAAGGCCGCGTCGAGGGGCCCTTTCCCGCGCCTCTCCGCGAGCTGGTCCAGGCTGAGGCCGACCGCGTCGGCGTTCCTTTGGGAGCCCACGCTCGTTATGAAGATGCCGGAGGTACCGGCGAAGCGCACGAAGTTGTCCCAGCCGGGAAGGCCGCATTCGATGTCCTTTTTCATCCGTTCCCGGGCTACGGGGTCGCGGAGGCGCTCGACCACCGCGTCGGTGCCGCCGTCGTGCACCCAGGGCGGGAGGATGACGCCGAGCATGGTGCTGCCCGCTACGTAGGGGTATTGGTCGAGGGAGACGCGTATTCCCCGTT
>QKCE01000061.1 GCA_003245785.1 Spirochaetales bacterium
GGGGGCGGCGGGAGCAGCCGCGGGGGCCGCGGGGGCCGCGGGGGCTGCGGGGGCCGCGACCGGAGCGCCGCCGCCGATGGTGGCGATGGTCTGTCCGGCGGTAATCTGGGTACCGGGCGCTACGGTGAAGTGCACGGGGCCGTCGGCGGTCGCCTTGACCTCGAGTTCCATCTTCATGGACTCGATCATGACGATGGTCTGGCCGTTCTTGACCTGGCTGCCCTCTGCGACCACGTGCTTGAGGAGGGTTCCCGCGACGGGCGCGTGGATGTCCGCGCCACCGGAAACGGCGGCGGGCGCGGCGGCAGCGGTGCCGGCGGCCTTGAAGGCCACGTTATAGGCGGTACCGTTCACGTTCACGCTCATGCTGTCGCCGGCGGGGCCAGAGGTCACGTTATAGTCAGTGCCGTTCACGTTCACGACGTAACTGCCGCCCTTGCCGGCGGAAGCGGAAGCCGCGGCCGAGGGAGCCTCGAAGGAGACGGGGCCATTGGCGCGCTCCTTGAAGAACTTCGGTGCGACCTTCGGGAACATCGCGTAGGTCAGGATATCCTCGGTGGAATCGCCGGCGCCGTTGGCCTTGGCTTCCTCGGCGAGCTTGGAGAACTCGTTGGGAATATCGTCGGCGGGGCGATGGGTGATCGCCGCTTCCATCTTGAGCTCGGCGAGGGCCTTCTTGACCAGTTCCGGATTGCAATCAGTGGTGGACTTGCCGTACTTGCCGACCAGGAGGTCCTTGGTTTCGGCGGTCAGGCGGTTATAGCGCCCGAAGAGGACGTTGAAAACGGCCTGGGTACCGACGATCTGGCTCGTGGGCGTCACGAGCGGGATATATCCGCAGTCCTTCTGGACGATCGGGATTTCCTTGAGCACTTCGTCGATCTTGTCCGCGGCCCCCTGCTCCTTCAGCTGGCTCTCGAGGTTGGAGAGCATGCCGCCGGGAACCTGGGAAACCAGGATGCGGGTGTCCGCGCCGAGGAAGCTGGACTCGAACTTCGCGTACTTCTTTCGCACGTCGCGGAAGTAGTTGGCGATCTCGAGAAGGAGCTTGATATCGAGGCCGGTATCCATCTCGGTGCCCTGGAGAATCTCGACGAGGGTCTCGGTGGGGCTATGGGAAGTACCCATGGACATGGAGGAGATTACGGTATCCAGCACGTCGGCACCGGCTTCGGCGGCCTTCGTAAGGGTGGCGACGGACATACCGGTTGTCGCGTGGGTATGGACTTCTACGGGGATATCGACCTTGCTCTTGATGGATTTCACGAGCTCGTAGGCGTCAAAGGGTTTCAGGAGGCCCGCCATGTCCTTGATGCAGATGGAGTCGGCGCCGGTCTCGGCGTAAGCCTTCGCGAGGTTCGCGTAGGCGTCGAGGGTGTGCACCGGCGTGGTCGCGTAGGATATGGTGAGCTGAACGTGCTTACCGGTCTTCTTGGCGGCCGCGGTGGCGCGGGCGAGGTTTCGGGGATCGTTGAGGGCGTCGAAAATGCGGAATACGTCGACGCCGTTCTTCGCCGCGGCTTCCACGAACTTGTCTACGACGTCGTCGGCATAGTGACGGTAACCGAGGAGGTTCTGGCCGCGGAGGAGCATCATGATCGGGGTATTGGGAAGCTTTTCCTTGAGAGAGCGGAGGCGTACCCACGGGTCTTCATTGAGGAAGCGGATACAGGAATCGAAGGTGGCGCCGCCCCAGCCCTCGAGGGCGAAATAACCGACCTTGTCGAGCTTATCGCAAATGGGGAGCATGTCCGCGGTGGTCATGCGCGTGGCATGAAGGGACTGATGGGCGTCGCGGAGGACGAGATCTGCAATCTGAACTTTCTTGGCCATGATGTCTCCTTATTTCTTCTGCTTTTCGCTAATCGCGGCGGCGATGGCCGCGATTATGGCCTTATCCTGACCCGATGAGACGGGGGCGGTAGCCGGTGACGCGCTGGTTTCTTCCTTATCGAGGCCAGTCACCCGTACGAATATTTCGACGAGCTTCATAAACCCAATTAGTATGATAAGGAAGCTAAACACAACGCCCATTCCAAGGACGGTCAAAGTTGCGCTCTGACCCATCATTTCAGGTATTGTCATAATGCCTCCACAATAAAACCAATTCGTGCAAATAGTATAGAAAAACTCGTCCTTGTTCAAGTCTGTTAAATTAGGTATACTTTTTTTAAAGTAAGCAATTCCTGTCAACGCAAGGAGAACGCCATGGACAAATCGATCATTTTAGAACGGGCCAATTCATATATCGCAGAGGAAAAAGACCTTAAATTCGCGGATGAAGTCCGAGATCTGATCGCCAGGGGCGACGACAAGGAACTTGAAGACAGGTTCTATCAGGACCTGGAATTCGGAACGGGCGGTCTTCGCGGCGTCATCGGCGGCGGCACGAACCGCATGAATACCCGGGTTATCAACCGGGCTACCCAGGGACTCGCGAATTACTTCATCAAAACCTTCCCGGAAAAGGCCAAAACCGGTTCACTGGGCGCGGTAGTCGCCTTCGATTCCCGAAACCACTCCGATACCTTCGCGGAGGCCACGGCGCTCATCTTCGCCGCGAACGGCTTCAAGACGTACCTTTTCTCGAGCCTGCGCCCCACCCCCGAGCTTTCTTACGCGATCCGCGAACTCGGCTGCGACACCGGCGTAGTCGTGACCGCTTCCCACAACCCGCCGAAATACAACGGTTACAAGGCATACTGGAACGACGGGGCCCAGGTTATCGAACCCCATGACGCGGGTATCATCGCGGAAGTCAACGCGGTCAAGTCGGTAAAGTCGATGACCCGTCAGGAAGCCCTCGACTCGGGAAGGCTCGAGATCATCGACTCGCTCATCGACGAGAAATATTGGGCGATGGTCAAGGGCAAGCTCCTCAGGCCGGAGCTCATCCGGGAAAAGGCGAGCGAAGTGAAAATCGTCTACACTCCCCTTCACGGCACCGGGGCCATGCACGTCGAGAAAGTACTCGGGGACCTAGGGCTCAAGGTAATCACCGTGCCGGAGCAAAGGGAGCCGAACGGCAATTTCCCGACCGTGGAATTCCCGAATCCCGAGGAAGCACCGGCGCTCAAGATGGCCGTCGATCTCGGGACGAAGGAAAAAGCCGACGTCGTGATGGCCACCGATCCCGATTCCGACCGTTTCGGCAGCGCGGTCCCGGGTCCCGACGGGAAATTCACGCTGATTACCGGGAACCAGATGGGGGCGCTCCTGACCGACTACGTATGCCTCACCCTGAAGGAAACCGGCAATATGCCGAAGAATCCCGCGATCGTACGCTCGATAGTCACCACGTCCTTCGGCGACCGCATCGCCGCTTCCTACGGGGTGGACACGGTGGAGTGCCTGACTGGCTTCAAGTGGATCGCCTCGGTGACCGCGAAATTCGAGCGCACCGGCGAAAAGAATTACGTGTTCGGCTGGGAAGAAAGCTACGGTTATAATCTCGAAACCGAGGTTCGCGACAAGGACGGCATATCCGCCGCCGCGATGTGCGCGGAAATGACCCTCTATTGGCGAAGCAAGGGCAAGAGCCTTCTCGACCGCCTGGAGGATCTCTGGACGCAGCACGGATATTTCGAGGAACGGACGATCAACAAGGGCTTTCCCGGCGCGAGCGGCGGCGAAACCATGCGGAAACTCATGGCGAAGCTCCGCGGCGAAGGGCTGAAAAGCCTCGCGGGTATCGCGGTATCGAACGTCCGGGACGTACAGGAAGGGGTGACTTACGACCCCGCAAAACCCGACGCGCGGCAAAAGATAGACCTTCCGGCCAGCAACGTTCTTCAGTTCTTCCTCGCGGATGGTACCAGCGTAAGCGCCCGGCCGAGCGGCACTGAACCGAAAATCAAGTTCTATATTTCCTGCCCGGTTAAGGTCGAGGGCGGCGACATCGGCGCCGCGAAGAAATCCGCCGACGCGGTAATCTCGGCGATCGACGCCGAGATTCGCGAAATCCTGGCGAAGGCCTGAGGCGGACCCGAGCATGTCGCAATACGGCTGGCTTGTGGAAGCCTTTCGGACAGAAACGTTTACCGCCTTCGATACCGAGACGACGGGCCTGGAGCCCTTTACCGAGCGGGTCGTCGAGGCGGGGGGGATCCGCTTCGATTCCCGCGGCATAATCGCGAGGTTCAACGCGCTGATCGACCCGAAAATTCCCATGCCGCCGAAGGCATCGAGCATAAACGGCATTACCGACGCGATGCTCAAGGGCCAACCCGACGCGGCCGCGGTAATGCCCGACTTTCTCCGGTTCTTGGGTAGCTCGATCCTGCTGGCGCATAACGCCCAATTCGACGTCAAGTTCATCAATTCGGAGCTCGCGAGACTCGCGCTTCCCTCCCTCGGGAACCGCGTGATCGACACGGTTCTCCTCGCCCGGGACGTCTTTCCCGGACTGCCCAATTACAAGCTTCAGGACCTCGCGAAACGCGTCGGCATCGAGGCGATTGACGCGCACAGGGCTGAGGACGACGCGCGGGTTTGCATGGAACTTTTTCTCGTATGCCTCAGGGAACTCGAGGGCCGCGCCCCCAACTCGGGCACGCCGCCCCTCGCCACCCTTGAACAATCCGGTGACGGGGGAACTCGAGCCGTGCCATCCCGTGAGGATGACCTGTTCGCCGATGAGGACGGGTACGATGACGATGATTATTTGGAAGAAAATCCCGAATAGGACGCGTCAGTCCTCGTAAAAAGCCTCGAGTTCCTGCTGTCCCCGAAGCTTGTTTATGGCCTTGCCCTGAATCTGGCGAACCCGTTCCCGGGTAATGCCCAACAGCTTTCCGGTTTCCTCAAGGGTTAACGGCCCCTTGTCGGTGAGCCCGAAGCGCAATTTGATGATCTTCATCTCCCGTTCGGTCAGCTGGCTCAGCACGTCGTCCATGGTTTCCTGCAGGGTCGCAGTGAACACGAGCTCGAACGGCTCGATAAGGGAATCGTCGCTTATCAAGTCCGAAAGGCGTGTATTGTTGTCATCGTCGACCGTCGTGTCCAGGCTGGTGGTTTCCTGGGAAATGCTCATGATCTCCCGAATCCTGGACGCGGGAAGCTGAAGGTATTCGGAAAGTTCCTCTGGGCTTGGATCGCGCCCCAAATCCTGGGTAAGCTGCTTCGCCACGAAAAAGCATTTGCTGATCGTGTTGAGCATATGTATGGGAATGCGGATAATGCGACCCTTGTCCGCGAGACTCTTGATGATCGCCTGTCGGATCCACCAGGTTCCGTAGGTCGAAAATCTGCAGCCCCTGGTATAATCGAACCGCTCGACGGCCTCGATGAGCCCGATATTCCCCTCGTCGATAAGGTCGAGGAGGCCCAACCCACGATGCTGATAATTCTTCGCGATGGAAACCACCAGGCGCAAATTCGCGGTGATCATGCGGTTTTTAAGGTCCTTCAGCATGGTTTCGAGCTTGGCGGATTCGTGAAGAAACGCGGTATCCGCCGGCGAGTTCGCGAAAGATTCCTTGAGCGCGATTATAGAAAGCTTGATATTCTGGATTTTTTGGCCGATTTCCTGCTCGTCCTCGAGGGTGAGCAACGGATAACGGGATATCTGCTTCAGGTATAAGGCGAGCGGGTCGGCATCCTTCCCCGGCCTCGATTTCTTCAAGGCCTTCCGCTGATCGACCATTCCCACGGACTTTTCGGGATGAGCGGTTTTCTTTTCCGTTTTGCTTACTTTTGTTCCCATTCGGACCACTATCCTCAATACCCTCTTGGTGCCTTGGCCGGATCGATCGGCACGTCTTTATTGTATACCATAAAATATAGCAACGGTTTCCCCGAAAGGGAATCGGATCCCAGGGTCCCGACCGAATCGCCGAAGGTCATCGTGGCGCCTTGGACGGGCAGATCGGAATCGAGCCCGCCGTAAACGTAAATATATCCGGACTTCGCCTGAATGAAAACCACTTGCCCGAAGCCCCGGTACGGCCCGGTCGATACAACCGTTCCCGAGGCGATCGCTTTCACGTTTTCGCCCTGGGCGCCGACGATGGAAACGCCGAATACCTTCCCCGACAAATACGAGATTTGGGTTGAGGAAACCGGCCAGATAATCGAGGAATCGACTTTTTTCGATTCGAAGGTTCTGGGATCTTCCAACGGGCGGGCGGGCAGCGATCCATCGCCCGGCAAGGTAACCGCGCCCCCGGTACCCGTCTTCGCCGAATCGCCGGGAGTCTTCGTTATCTCAACGGCACCGGTCCCGAAGGACGGCAAATAAAGCGTGTCCCCGACCTTGATCATCGCGTTTTTATCGAGACCATTGGCGTCGATCAAGTCCTGAAACGCTATCCCGTGATTCCTCGCTATACCGTAAAGTGTATCACCCTTTTTAACGTAATAAAGGTCCGGAATCCTGATTTTCTGCCCCGGCTTGAGCCGGGAGGGATCCTTTATCCCGTTAAGTTCCATGATGGCCTCGGCGGGAACGTGATACTTTTGGCCGATTCCGTATATAGTCTCGCCCTGCTTCAGGACATGCACGCGCTCCTCCCCATGGGCCGCGACGGAGAAGATGAAAAGGGACAGGATAAGCGACGCAAGTCGAAAACGGGATGTCATGTACATACGTTAAATGTTTCGGCCGATTTTGTCCGTCCCTGAACCCTTATAGGCGGTCACACCGATAAAATCTCGTCGACTGTCGGCGGAAGAAGATTTTTCATCGCGTCAAGATCTTCGGAGGATACGAGAAACTCCTTTTCGTACGCGATTACTTCATTGGATGAGCGCAATTTCTCAAGGAGGCCGTACACGATATAAGTCATGATCGCAAGCCCGGCCTTGGGGTGCGAATTGATGTACGCGGCGAATTTTTCCCGCGAAAGCGCCATAATCAGGGAAAGCGCGCTCGATTTCACCGTCGCGGTACTCATTTCGTTTTTAAAAATAGACGTTTCCCCGAAGACGGCGCCGGATTCCAGGGAGTTTATCTTGATATCCTCACGCTGTTGCCCCTTCTTCAGGATGTCGACGGAACCGGACAAAAGGATGTAGATGCTCGAGGATACGCTGCCTTCCTTGATGATTCGCTCTCCCGGTTCGTACGAGAACAGATCGCAGATTACCGGAAGATCGTCCAAATCGGCGCGATCGATGCGGGAAAACATCGGAATGTCAATCAAACTCGAAAAAAGCGCTTCCGGAAAAATATCGACCCTATTCATGCTTTGTCTCCTGGCAATCGGAACCTATGATATCACATTATTTTTGAAAAAGGGGTATAATTCATAAAATGGACCAAAGAGTACGTAAACTCGCGATTGTCACATGGTTCTTTCTCCTTCTCACCGCCGTGGCTGCGTCCGCACAAGAGGCGGATTTGACTTATTCGGGAAACTCCTCGTGGTATCTCGTCGAGAGATCCAATTGGTCGACTTACGTGAAGGGCTCATATATCGGCCTCACCCACCGGGAAATCCATTCGCAGCTCAAGGCGGGGGCGAAAACCCCAAGCGGGCAGGAATACTCGGGGTATTTCTACAAGATGATCGAGACGAACAAGGACGCCAAAAACGTCTCGCTGCCGATTGACGCGCTCGTCGAAGCCCGCTTTACGGTCGCGAAAAACGGAACCATGAAATTTTACCTGGACAAGGGCTATCCCGAATACCGCGACTTTCCCGTATTCCCCGCCGACCCGGTCAACGTGGGGGATTCATGGGTAGCCGAAGGCGTCCGTTGCGTGGATCCCCTGAATAACGGAAAAATATCCGACCTGAAAATCGTGGTCCAGTATCGGTTAACCGGGGAGAGCGTATACGACGGCGAGGACGTTTGGCAAATAACCGCAAAGTTCGCGACCCGCTACCCCGTGCTAACGAAGCCGCTCCGCGTAGACGCGTACCTTTCCGAAGCCACGGGGACTCACGACGTCCAGATCGTCGTCAGAAAATTCGACGGGGCGGTCGTCGTCATCATGGACCGTCTCGATGAGACTTACACCTACAAGGACGGGAATTCTATCCGGTTCCGCGGAACAACCGCCATATTCGCCGAACAGGCCGTATCGGGGGAGAAACTCGCCCTCGCCCTGGAGGGCGCTTCCCGCGGCGCGGTCGCGCAAGCCGACAAAATCACGCCCCTACCCGACGGAAAGACTGGAATCCGCGACTCGGAAAGCACTACTTCCTCCCAATCCGGGGGCCCGGGGACAATTTCCGGGAAGGACGTCTCCTCTACCTCGGATCAAGGAAAGGATGAGGGTGCTTCGAGCGGGCCGGGAACGTCCGCCCAAACCGGCATCCAACCCCTTGCCGACGCCGGCATCGGCAAGGCCGGCGAAGAGAACGGTAAATTATGGACTACGGAGGAAACGGAAAGAGGCGTCAGGATTTCCGTTCGGAACCTCAGGTTCGTGGCGGATAGCGACGAACTCCTTCCCACGGAAAGGGGACGGCTCGATTCCGTCGCAGCGATCCTCAAGACTGTGGAGAACGGCCATTTCCTCGTGGAGGGACATACAGCGGCGACGGGGAAGCCCGCAGGGGAAGCGGAACTCTCCCTGAAACGCGCGAAAAAAATCGTCGACGAACTTTGCGCCCGCGGCATGAAACCGGAACAATTCATTTATCGCGGATTGGGGGGGACGGTACCGATCGGGGACAACTCGACCGATGACGGGAGGGCGTTGAACCGCCGCGTAGAGATCACCGTATTGGATTGATCATCGGCGTCCGACGGGGGGCCTCAACGGAAAAATTGCGCGGCGTCCAGGCCGTTTATGACCGTACCTTCCGGATAAATCGAGAGAAGGTTCTTTTTACCGTCCCTGAGATGGCTCGAAGTTATCCCGTGGCCTATTGAGCTGTCAGCCTCGACGAAAGCGGCGATATGGTCGGCCAGGCGAACCAACCGGCCGTCGGTCGGCTTGAACCGCGGGTCGCCGAACTCGTTGTTCAACTGCTCGAAAGTCGCGTGTACGGTCTTTCCGTTCTCAAGCATTATCCTGTTCTCAAATTCGTCATTCGTGAAATAGAGTATTTCGGAACGGAACGAATCGTCCATTACGGGTATCAGTTCTTCCCGAACGATCCGTTCCTCGATTTCCTTCACCACGTGGGGCAATTGCCGCGTAGCCTGCTTGACCGGGGATATTATGTCCCTCGTGACCGCCTCGGGCAAGTCATGGAAGAGTCCGGAGAAAAAATTGTCGTACACCCGCGCGTCATTAAGGCCCAAAGACCGGGACATGAGAAGGGAGAGCGCCGCGACGAAATAGGAATGGCCGAGCACGCTCGTTCGTGGCACGCGGGGAGTCTGGTTCCAGCGCGTCTGAAACCTCAACCGCTCTATCTGCATGAGAAAATTGTAGGGCTGCTGTTTAGTCACGAGGAGCTGCAGGCCCTTCAGGTCAAGGAAATCCCCGATGTCCTTGTTCAATCCCCGCTCGATTTCTATCAGCCGAAAGGGTTCGTTCACCACGCGAAGCATTTCCACTTCGCGCAGGGTCGCGAACTTGTGCGCCGCCCTCAGGACCCGCCAGGTCAGATCCTGGGGCTCGCTCGAGGGGAGCAAGTACGCCGCAAATTCCTCGAGAAGCGCGGGATCCGGCATGATATCCCGGTATTGGTCGATCACCCACTCGTTCAATTTCGCGTATTCGCCCGGGTACTCGATCTGAATAATCCGCTGCACCGGCGCTTTGATGTCGCAAAGCGCGATTTTCCTCAGGAGGTCGAAAAAACTCCCGTA
>QKCE01000334.1 GCA_003245785.1 Spirochaetales bacterium
AGCCTTCGGGCAAGATGAAGCGGAGGAACGAAAGGCGATCGACGAAGACTGAGAAAACGAAAAAGCCCCCGCGGCGCGAAACGCCGACGGGGGCCTTGTTTTTTTTTAAAGGGGAGGGAACGTCCCTTCCCCTGCCTTTAGTGCGCTCCGCCCTGGCCGTAATAGGCGTTGGGGCCGTGCTTCCTTAGGTAATGCTTGTCGACGATATACGCGGGGAGCGGGGCGGCCGCGGGATTCGCCTGCAGGGTCAGCAGGGCCATCCGGGCCGTTTCCTCGAGCACCGCGCCGTTATACACGGCCTTCACGGCGGTTTCCCCCCAGACGAAAGGACCGTGGCCGCCGACGAGCACCATGGTCACTTCCTTGGGGTTCATGGGACCGCACTGGCCCGGAATGCCCTCGCGAAAGGCCTTCACGATCAGGTTTCCCGTCTCGGTTTCGTAGTCCCGTTCCACCGCCTCCTTCGAGAGGTAGGGCGCGCAGGGAACCGGCGTCTGGATGTGGTCGGCGTGGGTCGTCCCGAAAAGGGGGATCGGGCGGCAGGCCTGGGCCCAGGCGGTGGCGTGGGTCGAATGCGTATGGATGATGCCGCCGATCTTGGCCCCGTCCGCGACGGAGAATTCCCGGTACAGCACCCGGTGCGTCGGGGTGTCCGAGGAGGGGTTGAGTTTCCCTTCCACGACCTTCCCTTCCATGTCGACGACCACCATATCCTCCGCCTTGAGCTCCGGGTAGGGAACCCCCGAGGGCTTTATCGCGAAAACCCCCTTGGCGGGATCGAAGGCGGAGACGTTTCCCCAGGTATACAGGGCGAGGCCGCGGGCGGGAATTTCCATATTCGCCGCCCACGCCTCCTCCTTGAGCGAGGCGTAGACTGACATCCGCTTACCTCCAGGCCGCCGCGTTCCAGCGAAGCTCGTTCCGGAAGGAAGGCACGGTGGTGCCCTTGCCGATGGAGACGAACTCGATGCCGACCATCTCGGCCCAGTCGCGGACCATGTCGGCGTCGAGGATGTTCGAGAAGGCGGTGTGGTGGCCGCCCCCGGCGAGGATCCAGGATTCCGCGGCGGTAGTCATGTCGGGAAGGGGCTTCCAAAGGACGCGGGCCACGGGGAGCTTCGGGAAAGGCTTGGCGGGCTTCACCACGTCAACCTCGTTGAGTACGCAACGGAAACGGTTGCCGAAGTCCACGACGGAGGCGCAGATCGCGCTGCCGGGGTTCGAGTCGAACACGAGGCGGGCGGGGTCTTCCTTGTCGCCGATCCCGAGCTGGTGTACCTCGACCCGGGGCTTGGCGGAGGCGATGGAGGGGCATACCTCGAGCATGTGGGCCCCGAGGATGAGGCCCTCTTCTTTCTTGGAGCCGAAGTGGTAGGTATAGTCTTCCATGAACGAATCGCCGAAGCCCGCGCCCTTGGCGGCGCCCAGGCCGGCGGACATGACCTTGAAGGTGCGGACCATCGCGGCGACCTTCCAGTCGCCCTCGCCGGCGAAACCGAAGCCGTCGGCCATGAGGCGCTGGCAGGCGAGGCCGGGAAGCTGCTTCATGCCGTGCAGGTCCTGGAAGTTCGTGGTAAAGGCGTTGATACCCTTGTCGGCGAAGAAGGCGCGGAAGGCGATCTCGATCTTGGCCTGCTCGCGGATATGGTTGAGCGCGAAGGCCTTGTCCGAGCCCCAGACGATCTCGTATTCAAGCTCGTAGGTTTTTACCATGGCATCGATCTCGGCGTCGGTTACCTTGGCCATGTAGGCCACCAGGTCGCCGATGCCGTAATAGGGCACGGACCAGCCGAGCTTGATCATGGCCTCGACCTTGTCGCCGTCGGTGACCGCGACCTCGCGCATGTTGTCGCCGAAGCGGGCGATCCGGAGGGCCTTTCCGTCGGCCACGGCGATCCCCGCGCGCATCCACCTCGCGATACGGGACCTGGTCTCGACGTCGCTCCAGTGGCCGGCGATCACCTTGCGGGGAACGTCCATGCGGGCGGTAATGAAGCCGAACTCGCGGTCGCCGTGGGCGGACTGGTTCAGGTTCATGAAGTCCATGTCGATGGTGTCGTAGGGAAGGTCCCGGTTGAACTGGGTGTTGAACTGGAGGAGGGGCTTCCGGTAGGACGCGAGCCCGGCGATCCACATCTTGGCCGGGCTGAAGGTGTGCATCCAGGCGATGGCGCCCGCGCAAGCCGGGTCGGCGTTCGCCTTCTCGAGCTCGACCCGGATCGCGTCCGGCGTGAGCAGGGTGGGTTTCCAGACGATCTTGCAGGGCATCGCCGGGTCGGCGTTCAGCGCCTCGACGACTTTCTTCGAATCCTCCGCCACCTGGCGAAGGGTCTCGTCTCCGTAGAGGTCCTGGCTTCCGGTAAGGAACCAGAATTCGTATTTCTTCAGGTCGATCATTTCGTTTCTCCTTCGATAAAAGCGCCGAGGCGCTTGAATTTCCCGTACAGTTCGGTATAGGTCGCGACGGCGGCGGGATTGGGCTTGTGCACCCGCTCGGTACCCGCCGAAAGCGCCTTCTGGGCGGCGAAGACGTTCGGATAAAGGCCCGCGGCGGTGGCGGCGAAGGCCGCCGCTCCTATCGCGCAGGACTGGTCGCCCGCGGTCACCTGGATCTCCCGGTTCGTCACGTCCGCCAGGATCTGCATGCCGAGCAAGCTCTTGCGGGCCACGCCGCCGATCGCCATTATCCGCTCGATCTTCACGCCGCCCGCCTCGAAGGCCTCGATGATCGACCGGGCGCCGAAGGCCGTTGCCTCCAGGAGGGCGCGCATGATCATGGGCGCGTCGGTGCCGAGCTTGATGCCCGTGATCGCCGCCGCGAGCTTCTGGTTCGCGAAGGGGGTGCGGCGCCCGTTGACCCAATCCAGGGCGACGGGGGACGACTCGCTCGGCTTGATCGCCTCGGCGGCCTTCTCGAGTTCCATCAGGAGGCGCTTCTCGATGGCCTCCACGTCGAGGCCCTTCGCGACGGGATCGCCCGCCACGAGGTGCTTCACCGGCCACATGAGGAGGTTCCGGAACCAGGCGTAATAGTCGCCGTAAGCCGACTGTCCCGCCTCGTAGCCGATCCAGTCCGCCACGACGGAGCCGTCCACCTGGCCGCAAATGCCGGGGACCAAATGCTCTTTCTCGCCTGCCTTGGGCTTCTCGGCGATGATGATGTCGCAGGTGGAGGTTCCGATGCTCTTCACGAGGGTTCCCGGCGCCGCGTCGCCGCCGACCGCGCCGATATGCGCGTCGTAGGCGCCCACGCACACGAGGGTCGCCTCGGGAAGCCCGAGGTTCTTGGCCCAGGCGGCGGTCAGCTTTCCGGCCACTGTCTCGGTGGTCCAGGTCTCGCTGCCGAGGGTGTCCCGGAGGGTTCCGAGGCGGGGGTCCAGGCGGTCGAAGAATTCCTTGGGCGGGTATCCGCCCCATTCCTTGTGCCACATGATCTTGTGGCCCGCCGCGCAGCGGCTCCGCTTGATGACCTCCGGCTTTTCGGTCCCGGTGAGGGTAGCCACGATCCAGTCGCAATGCTCAACCGCCGTGTAGGCGGCCTTGGCGACCTTCTCGTTGGCCCGCATGGCGTGCAGGGTCTTCGCCCAGAACCATTCGGAGGAATAGACCCCGCCCATGTACTTCGTGAAGTCCGTGCCGCCCCAAGTGCGGCAGAGGGCGTTTATCTCGTCCGCTTCCTTGATCGAGGTATGGTCCTTCCAGAGAATGAACATCGCGTCGGGATCCTCCGCGAATTCCGGCAGGAGGGACAGGGGGGTGCCGTTCCGGTCGGCGAAACAGGGGGTGGACCCCGTCGTGTCTATCGAAATCGCGCGGACCTTGGAGGTCAAGGCCGCGTTAACGTTAACGCTTGCCTGCGCGATGGCGCCCTTTACCGCGAGCGCGAGGCTCTCGGTATAATCCTTGGGATGCTGGCGGAAGCGGTCCGCCTTGGGATCGCAATAGGCGCCGGATTTCCAGCGAGGATAATACGCCACGTGCTGACCGGCAACGTGCCCGTCGGCAGCGTCCAGAATCACCACCCGGACCGAGTCGGATCCGAAGTCCGCGCCGAGTACGTAATGCTCGTCCTTATTCATCATACGAGGTTCTCCTTGAAAAATATGTCCAACGGCATCGCGATCTCGGGTTCGGGCTGTTCCTCGAGTACGATGTTCCGATACAGTTGCGTCACGGCGATGCGTCCCTGTTCCTCGGGACGCTGGGAAATAAGGCAATCGATGCGGCCGTCGCGAAGGCACTCGACGTTTTCGGGCACCAGGTCGTAGCCTATCAGCTTCCGTCCCTCCTTCATGCCCCGTTTCGCGAGGCGGTCCGCCACCACGTGGCCCACGGAGGAAACGGCGAAGAAGCCCCGGATATCCGGCCTCCTCTCGAATATGCCGTCCAGGATCGCGAGCATTTCCTCCCCGTGATTTTCCGGGCATACCAAGTCGATTACCTCGACCCGGGGATTCCCCGAAAACCAGGCGGTAAAGCCCCGGGCCCGCTCGTTCAGGTTAAAGGCCTCGGTGAAGGGCCGAACCACCGCGAAGGGCCCTTCGCCGGGGGAAAGCAGTTCCATTACCCGGCCCGCGAGGAAGCCGCCCCGGAAGGGGTCTTGCGCCACGGTGGACACGGGCTTCGACCCCGGAAGGGGCGAATCGAAGAAGCAGTAGGGCACGGCCGGCGGGTTTTCCGCGAGCAGCACCAGGGTTTCTTCCTGCATCACCGGCGCGATCAGGTACCCGTCGCAGTCGGAAGCGAGCATGGCCTGGTAGGCGGCGTCGAGGGAACGGGGGTCGGGCCGGACGAAGGCGAACAGCTCCGTCTCGAAGGCAAAAACCGAAAACCCCGAAGATGCCCTGAGCACCGCGTCGTACATGAGACGCCAGTAACGGCTCTCGGCCTCGAGGCCGGGAATGAGCACCCCTATCCGGTAGCCCCGGTTACGTTTGAGATGCCGGGCCAGGGGGTTGGGCTGATACCCTTCCTCCTCGATAATGGCGCGGATTTTGTCGCGGGTTTCGGCGGAGACGCGACCCCGGTCGTGAAGAACCCGATCCACAGTCCCTATCGAAACGCCTGCCCGTTTGGCGATCTCCGTCACCGTCATCCCGTACTCCTCTCAAGTGCGTGTACCTACACCCAGAATCATAACCCCTGATTCGGGCCTAGTCAATCGTGATTCATCGCGAGAATGCTTGTAATGGCACGAAAAAGGTTGATATAATAAACGGCATGAACCAGGATGAACGACTTCTTGTGGTAAACCCCCTCGAGGATATCGACAAACTCAAGGCTTTCGCCTCGGAACCCCGAATCCAGATACTGCAGTTGCTCCGTCAGGAAGTGCGCAACGTGAACGAGATCGCCGAGGACATGGGTCTTCCCCAGTCGACCGTGGCGACCCATATATCCATCCTGGAAAAGGCGGGCCTGCTCCGCACCGAGGCCGTCAAGGCCAAGAAGGGAAACCAGAAACTCTGCTACCCCGCATTCGAGGAAATGCTCATCCAGTTTCCCGAAGAGCAGAAGGATGAGGACTGCCTCGAGGTCGAGATGCCCATCGGCCTTTTCACGAACTATCACGTATCGGCCCCGTGCGGCCTTTGCTCCACCGAGGGAATCATCGGTTATCTCGACATTCCGGACTCGTTCCTGAACCCGAACCGGATGAAGGCGGGGCTTATCTGGTGCGAAACGGGGTATGTCGAGTACAAATTCCCCAATAACGCCATATACGACAAGCGCAAGGTCCGCAGGCTCGAGCTCAGCATGGAACTCTCGTCGGAAACCCCCGGCACGAACAAGAACTGGCTCTCCGACATCACCGTATGGGTCAACAACGTGGAAACCGGGTCATGGGTTTCCCCGGGGGACTTCGGCGACAAGCGGGGAAAGTTCACCCCGGACTGGTGGAAGCTCGAAGGCTCCCAGTACGGGCTTCTCAAGCACTGGAACGTGACCGACGAAGGCACCTTCGTGGACGGCGTGAAGGCTTCTTCCGTGACCCTGTCCGATCTCGATCTCGTGGAGCATCACTCCATCAAGATCAAGGTGGGCGTCAAGGAAGACGCGGAGCACCTCGGCGGGATGAACATCTTCGGCAGGGGCTTCGGCAACTACGATCAGGGCATCGTGCTTCGCCTCTATTTCTGAGCGATAAGGCCGCTATTTTTTTCGATACACAACGTTTTTTCCCGATAAACTAGTTGAGTCCCCAAGGGTTTGGGTTTATGATTCCATTGGAACCAATTCATATCCATTCAATATGAGGTCTATATGGAACATGCCATCATCGTTTACGCGAATCAGAAGGGTCCCGTCATCGAGCGGGACGTGTACGGCCACTTCTCCGAACATCTCGGCCGGTGCATTTACGGCGGCCTCTGGGTCGGCCCCGATTCGCCGATTCCCAACATTCGCGGTTACCGCAAGGACGTCGTCGAGGCCCTGAAGAAGATCCGCATCCCGAACCTCCGCTGGCCGGGCGGCTGTTTCGCCGACGAATACCATTGGAAGGACGGAATCGGCCCCAAGGAAGAGCGAAAACGCATGGTGAACACCCATTGGGGCGGCGTGGTGGAAGACAATTCCTTCGGGACCCACGAGTTCATGGACCTCTGCGAGCTTCTCGAGTGCAAGGCCTACGTGAACGGGAACGTGGGGTCCGGGACGATTCAGGAGATGCAGGAATGGGTCGAATACATGACCTTCGACGGCGATTCCCCCATGGCCCGGCTTCGGGCGAAAAACGGACGGGAGAAGCCGTGGAAGCTCCCCTACTTTTGCGTCGGCAACGAAAACTGGGGCTGCGGCGGCAATATGACCCCCGAGCACTACGCCGACCGGTACCGCAATTTCCAGACTTACGTGCGCAACTACGGCAAGGACAAGATCTATAAAATCGCCGGCGGGCCCAACGTCGCGGACTACAAGTGGACCGAGGTGCTCATGCGCGAGGCGGCCCGCATGATGGACGGACTCAGCCTGCACTACTACACCTACGAGGAGCGGTGGGAGGACAAGAAGAGCGCCACGGTCTTCGACGAGCTCGGCTGGTTCAAGACCCTGAAGAACGCCTACCGGATGGACGAACTCGTGGCGAACCACTCGAACATCATGGACAAGTACGATCCCGAAAAGCGGATCGGGCTCATCGTGGACGAATGGGGCTGCTGGCACGAGGCGGAGCCGGGCACCAACCCGGGCTTCCTCTATCAGCAGAATACCCTCCGGGACGCCCTCGTCGCGGGTATCACCCTGAACGGCTTCAACAACCGCGCGGACCGCGTGCGGATGGCGAACCTCGCCCAGCTCGCGAACGTGCTCCAGTCCCCCATCCTCACGGAAGGCCCGGACATGGTGCTCACCCCGACCTACCACGTCCTCGACATGTACAAGAACCATCAGGGCGCGACCCTGCTCGCCACGGGCCTCGCCACCGGCGAATACCGGCACGACCCTTCCGCCAAGGGAATTCCCGCCCTCAGCGTCTCGGCATCCCTTTCGACCGCGGGAGAAATTACCCTGACGGTGACCAACGCGAACCCGAAAAAGGCCGCCCGGGTCCCGGTATCGGTTTCCGGCCACTCCGGCGCCCTCAAGAACGCCCGGGCCGAGGTACTCACCGCGGACAGGATGAACGCCCTGAACGACTTTGCCCATCCGGACGCCGTAAAGGCCCGTCCGCTGGCCGTCGCCGCCCCGAAGGACGGTTCCCTCGAGCTCGAGTTGCCGCCCATGTCGGTAGTGACCCTCACCCTTTCCTGAGGGAACCCGAATGGCCTGCCGGGGATGCGGGAGGGAGGGGATGCCCTCCCCCAGCGAGATAGACCGTATAGTCGCCGAGATAGCCGCGAGCCGCGAAGCCGGCGGGGGATTGCCCCCTGTCGACGGAACCGTGCGGGCGAGGCGGCTCGCGGCTTGCGCCACCTGCGAGTCCCTGGCGATGGAGGTACTCTGCGCCCACTGCGGCTGTTTCGTCACCGCCAGGGCCCTCGACCCGTCGCGGAAATGCCCGCACCCGGCGGGAAACCGCTGGGCCTGACGGCGAGGAGAACCCGATGAAACTGGCAAAAATTACCGCGGAACGGGATTTCCGCCTCGCGGAAACCGACGGCCGACTTTTCGGATCCTTCGTCGAGCACCTGGGACGGGCGATTTACGGCGGAATATACGAGCCCGGACACCCCGAAGCCGACGAAGAGGGCTTCCGGCGGGACGTGATCTCGATGGTGAAAGATCTCCGGGTATCCCTCGTGCGCTACCCCGGCGGGAACTTCCTCTCGGGCTACGACTGGACCGACGGCATCGGCCCCCGGGACAAGCGGCCCCGTCGGCTCGACCTCGCGTGGAGAACGATCGAACCCAATCTCGTCGGGATCGACGAGTTCGCCGACTGGGCGAAGAAGGCGGGCACCGCCGTAATGGGCGCGGTGAACATGGGCACCGGCACGCCGAAAGACGCCGGGAACTTCCTGGAATACTGCAATTTCCCCGGCGGGTCCCTCTGGAGCGATTTACGGAAGAAGAACGGCCATGCCGAGCCCCACGACATCAAGACCTGGTGCATCGGGAACGAAATGGACGGCCCCTGGCAAATCTGCCACCTGGACGCCCACGACTATGGAAAGAAAGCCCTCGAATCCGCCAAGATCATGAAGTGGATAGACGAAACCGTGGAGCTCGTGGTATGCTGCAGCTCGACCTCGAAAATGCCCACCTTCCCCGAGTGGGACCGGACGGTGCTCGAGCATACCTACGATCAGGTGGAATATATCTCGCTTCACCGTTACTACGAAAACGTCGGCGACGATTCGGACTTTCTCGCCTCCTTCACGGACATGGACGCCTTCATCAAATCGGTTTCGGCCACGGCGGATTACGTGAAAGCCCTCAAGCGCAGCAAAAAGACCATGATGCTCTCGTTCGACGAATGGAACGTCTGGTATCAGCAAAAATTGGGGCGCCTGGACTGGAGCGAGGCCCCGCCGCTCCTGGAAGACCGGTACTCCCTGCTCGACGCCCTCGTGGTCGGCGGCTTAGGCGTCGCCCTACTGAACAACGCGGACCGAGTGAAGATAGCGTGCCTCGCCCAACTGGTGAACGTGATCGCCCCCATCTTCACGAAAAACGGCGGACCCGCGATACGCCAGGCGATTTACTGGCCCTTCCGGGACATTTCCGTATACGGCCGCGGGGCAGTACTCAGGCCGGTGAACCATATACCGCTGAAGGAGACCCGGCACGGGGACTCCCCCGTTATCGCGAACGCCCTGGTCCACGACGAGGCGGGCGGCACGGTGACGCTTTTCGCGATGAATACCGAATTGACCGATTCCGTGCGCCTCGAGCTGGACCTCCGCTCCTTCGGCGAGGCCGAAATGATCCTGAGGACGGAGCTTTCCGGGCCGGATATCCACGCCGTGAACGACTTTGACGCGCCGAACCGGGTAGTGCCGGCCGAAAAAGCCCTGGACCGGGGCGAGGGAGGGCGATTCGAGACGGTTCTCGGCCCCGCTTCCTGGAACGTGATCCGGTTCAAGGTATCGCGGTAGGAATCGGGACGGCCGGGGGATTGGCCCCCGGTAAAGCGCCGGAACCGCTCCCAGCTCAAGCCCGGCGCGGGATCCCCGGGGGCGGACGAAAGCGGCCCGCCAGTCCGGCGTGCCTTCCCCGCTCAATAGCGAACGGCCC
>QKCE01000204.1 GCA_003245785.1 Spirochaetales bacterium
CCGCGATCCGTGATATCATAGCCGTTAACGGCGCCTGGACCCGGGCCCTCGCGGAGGGGGAGGAAACCTCCCTGGAACTCTCGTTCCACCCCGAGGACATTTTCAGTCCCGACGCCATGGATATAGAATACTTCGCCGAAAACGCGTGCATGGAGCATTGCTCCGCCCGCGTGTTTCCGGGCCCCGACGGCCCCGACCTGGAGCTCCTGTAATATGAACTGCTGAGAACGACGGCATACGTCAACTTCCCCTTTCTCAAGTCGATCTTCGGCCGCTGGCGATGGCGCGCGGCGAAGTGTGTACCGGCGCTTTCTTGCAATGGAAATTAACCCGTGAATATCAGCAAACTTAATCCCTTCGCGGTGTATCGCGGCCTTCCGCGTCCCGTCTACGTCATGTTTTTCGCCACCGTCGTGAACGGTACCGGAATCTTCGTCTTTCCCTTCCTCACCCTGTTCCTCACCCAGCGCATGGGCTACGACACGGTGCAGGCGGGGCTCTACCTCTTCGTGGCCTCGATGGCCTACATCCCCGGCTCCCTGATCGGCGGCAAGCTCGCCGACTCCGTCGGCCGCCGCCGCGTCATGGTAGTCTCGCAAACCCTCGCGAGCGCCACCTTCGTCGCCTGCGGCTTCCTGGACTCCTCGCCCTTCGTGCCCCTCCTCATAATCGCGAACCTGTTTTTCGACGGCATCACCGACCCGGCCCGCCACGCGATGATGAACGACGTGACGATCCCGGACAACCGGCAAAGCGCCTTCGCGCTCAACTACCTGGGCCACAACCTGGGCTACTCCGTCGGCCCCCTCCTCGCGGGCTACCTCTTCCGCCACGCGACCCCCTGGCTCTTCCTCGGCAACGCGATCGCGGGCTTCCTCGCGATGGCCCTCACCGTCTCCTTCATCGGCGAGACCCGGCCGGACAGGGCCGAGCTCGAGCGGAGCGCGAAAACCGACGAGTCCGACCGCGCGGTGGAGGGCTCGCTCTTCAGGGCCGTCATGGCGAAAAAGGGGCTTCTCGCCTTCGCGGGCCTCATGTTCCTCTACCAGTTCGCCTACGAGCAAACCATATTCAGCCTCCCCCTTACCGCGGTGGCCCGATTCGGCGACGCGGGCGCCGAGGTTTTCGGCGGGCTCATGTCCCTGAACGCCCTCATCGTCATCCTCCTGAACGCGACGGTCGTCAGCCTCTCCCGGAAATTCCGTACCCTCACCAACGTCGCCTTCGCGGGCCTCCTCTACGCCGCGGGCTACGCGGGCTACGCCTTCGCCCACGGTGTCGCCGCCTTCTGGGCATGCACGGTATTCTGGACCCTCGGCGAAATCCTCGACGCGGTGAACAGCTGGGCTTATATCGCGAACGAAACCCCGAAAAGCCACCGCGGCCGCTTCGGCGCCGTCTTCAACTTCATCGCGGGCTCGGGCCGCTGGGTCGGCCCCATCGCGGGGGGGAAGTTCATCGCCGTCGCGGGCCTGGGCGCCCTCTGGCTCGCCACCTCCGGCGTCGCGGTCGCCTCCTCGGCGGGTCTCGCCGTTCTCCGGGCGGTCACGGGCGGGAAGCCCGAAGGACCGGCTGCCGCGGACGCCGACGCGGCGGGAGAATAACGAAGGAGAGGCAGGAAGAAGGGCGAGGGGCGCCGCCGCCGCCGGGCTTACGCCCGACGCCGGCTCGGGGCCGCCCGCGGAGCCGCCGCGAACCGCCCGGCCTTCCGGCCGGGCTCGAAACTTCCCGGGGGGACGGCTCAAGCGACGAGACGGTCACCGGGACGCCCGCTATCCCGGATCGATCCCGGTCTTTTACGGGAATTTCCCCGGCTACCATTGAATATGAAGATATCATTACTGATAATTAGCAGAAGGTAAGTGATATGAAGCTGTTCAAGGCAGACACCGATTTTTCCACAACGATTACCGGGGCGATCACCCTTACCCTTTGCGGCGTAAATGTCCTGGTCGGGTTATTCAATTCGATTCTCGGGTATCCGGCCGTCACCATCCTTGTCCCGCTCCTCATCGGCCTAATATACTTCGTCCTTTTTTGCTTCGTCCGTAGGGGTATGCTGGAACGATTCGTCCGTTGGTTTACCGTGGGTCTGTTCACCTTTTTCGTCATACCCTTTTTCTGGCTGATCGACGGGGGAAGTCAGGGCGGTTTTCATTTTTTCCTGCCGGCTTTTTTCATCATAATTCCCCTGCTCCTGAGTAAATCCGGAAACCTGAAAATCTTCCTGGTATTCTTCGTCTGCCTGGCGTCCATCATCGCCATGATCCTGATCGAATACCGATACCCCGAATTGATTCGGGTCTACGGCCAGGGAAAGACGAGGCTTCTGGATATCGGCATTTCCATGGGTATCGCCGATTTCGGATTGTTCGTTACCGCCATGGTCTTGATGAACGCCTACAAAAATGAAAGAAACCGGGTCGCGCTTTTGAGCGTAACGGACGAGTTGACGCAAGCCTACAACCGCCGGTACATGAACCGGAAAATTCTCGACGAGATGAGCCGGGTCCGGCGCTGCGATGAACCGCCGTTTTCCGTAATTTTGCTGGACATAGACCAGTTTAAATCGGTGAACGACAAGTACGGCCACGACAAGGGCGATGAAATCCTGATTCTGTTCTCCCGCATGATTCATGACTGCCTTCGCTCATACGACCAATTTGCCCGCTGGGGCGGCGAAGAGTTTCTGATCATTTCCCCGAATACGAGTCTTGACGGCGCCCTGGTCGTCGCCGAACGGTTGCGGGCACGGGCAGAGTCGACGCTATTCCCGGGCGACCTGAGGATAACGTTTTCGGCCGGGGTTTCCTGTTTCAGAAAGGACGACGACCTGAATTCGATCGTGAAAAGGGCCGATGAAGGGCTGTATAAATCCAAGAGCGACGGAAGAAACAGGATTACCGCGATCGATTGAAAACATTTGCCCGGGTCCGGCGCCATGGCCTTACCGCCCCGGGCAAAACCCCCTTCGTCCCGATACCTCATTCCGTCAAACGCGAAATGCGTAGTATACTGTTCTGAACGGCACGCGCGAGGGGGAACGAGATGGACGACCAGAACGGACGCGGGGCGCTCAGCCTGACCCAATCCGAATACAAGAGCATCGACGAATTCCGCAAGAAGAAAAACACGGCGGTGCTCACGATCATGTTCACCGACATACAGGGCTTTACCGCCCTGACCGAGAGCCGGGGCGAGACCTACGTGCACCGCCTGCACGAGGAGCACGACCGCATCCTGGTCGGCACGATCGAGGAAGAGGGCGCCGGCGTGGTCATAAAATTCATCGGCGATTCGGTCATGGCGGTGTTTTCCGAGCCCACGGCGGCCGCGGACAAGGCGCTCAGGATCCAGCGCCGCCTGAGGGAGTTCAACCTCGCCCATCCGGAGCTGGACGACATCCTCGTGCGGATCGGGCTCCACATGGGCCAGACGGTAATCGAAAACAAGATGCAGACCGACCTCTTCGGGCGTCACGTGAACAAGGCTTCCCGGGTGGAAAGCCTCGCGGCGGGGGGACATGTCTACGCGTCGTACCCGGTGTTCGACAGCGTGAAATCCTGGCTCCTGGATTCGCCCACCGCGGGCTCGAAGCTCCACGGCAGTTATCGGCTCAAGGGAATCGACCGCCCCGAGGAAATTTACGAGATATTCGATAAGGACGTCGCGGAACCCAGGGCGCCCAAGGGGGCGAAAAGGGCGGGGCGCCTTTCCCCCGCGATCCCGATCGCCGCCGCCGTCGCTGCCGCGATCGTTCTCGCCGGGGCCTTCGTCCTTTCACGGGGGACCCCCGGCGCATCCGGAACCGCGGCTCCCGCGGCGGATACGGCGCTACCCGAGCCGGAAGCGGCGACGGGAACCGCCGCCTCCCCCTCGGCTCAAGGCGAGGCCGACGCCTCCGTCCCGACCCGAACCGACGGCGGCGCGGGATCCGTCGCGAGTGGAACCGAATCCGCCAAGTCCTTTAAGTCCGCCTCCGCCGCGGCGCCCGCAGCGGCCAGTCCGGCAGCCCAGTCAGCGTCCCCTGTCCCCGCGTCGCCGCCCCCCGACGTCTGGTTTCTCGGCCTCTACGCCCGGGAGCCCATCCTGGATTTCGGGACGCCCCTCGCGGTCACGGTGGAAAACGCCGACCAGGGGCTCGCCCACAGCCTGAACGATATCGGCCCGGGGAAGCACGTAATCCATTACGTAGTCGCCGCGGGGGTGCGCTATTTTTCCGAGTTCGAGGCGAAGGGCGGGAAGAACGTGATCCCCTTGAAATTTTACGAAAGCTACCTGCCGAGCGCGCAGGTCAATTTTACATACAAGGACGAATCGACGGCCCCTGTCGAGAGGGAAGGCGCGGAAGGGTATTTTTTCCATGATCGGAAAACCATGGCAAGAATCGACCGCTCGGCCAGCGTACGCGTTTCGGCGCGGGGTTCGCCGACCGGGGACGGAAAGGCGGTACACTTCGACGTCGGCTATTCGTTGACCGTCGACGGTTCCGTGGCGGCGGAGCGGTCCTTTACGGTGGAAAGTCCCCTCGACGCGGCGGACATGACCCGGCCCGACGCCCTCAAGGTCTTCGAGGACGCCTACCACGCGTATTACCTGAAATACAGCTACAAGGACGGATCGATACAGGTCGCCCTCTCGGGGGCATTCAAGGACTGAACGGGGTATGCCCCGTGGGAGTTTCCTGAAAGGTACCGGGACGCCTGGGCGATTTGTAAATCAGGCGTGGCCGTTTTATACTTGCGAAAGTCAGTCCTAGGGAGGAAGCCCGATGATAAACGCGAAAAAGACTTGTTTTACGATATGCGCCGCGGCAATCCTGACGGCCCAGGCCGTCGCGGATCCCACGATCACGATAACGGCCCCTACCATCACCTTTGATCCCATCGACAACGGCGCCATAGACGCCGAGCTTTATGACTTGTTTACCTATGGCCAACCCGGGTATATCGAATTGCAAAATGTATTGGACGAGTTTCTGGTCGAGGCCAATAACCTCCTTTCCCCCTTCGGCAGCCAGGACCAGCTCGCCCAGGGCTTCGCGAACGCCAACGCCTATTCGGCCCAGTCCGCCACCCTGCAGGGATTTGAAGGATACAAATCCTTCGCGCTCATGACCGGCGCCCTGATCGGCGCCCAGCTGCCCACGATGGACCCCGCCCAGTTAGCCCAACTTCCGGAAAATATCGCGACGGATTACGACATGTACGCGGGATTCGCCCCCTCCATCGCCGTCAATCTCGGCTTCCACCCCTCCGCGGGAATCCGCGTCTTCAGTCCCGGCCTCGCGGATCGGCTCAACAGGTATTACCTGAACCTGAAGTACGGTTCCACGGCTTACGAGTACGACTATACTCAGGGCGGAACCACGACGGCCGTGTCGATGGACACGACCAATTTCGGAATCGGCCTGAATTACCAGCTGGTCATGCCCTCCAAGTCCGTCCTTCTCGGTTTCTTCAAGTGGCGGGGCATCAGCGTCGGGACGGGATTCAACTACCAAAGCAACAAGGTCGACTTCTCTACTGTCATGTCCGAGGTGACCGAGGAGTATTCCCAAACAATTACCAATTTTGACGGCGCGGGCCATGACATGACAGCCTCCGCTACGCTTTCCGCGACGCCGGACGTGAATTTCGCCCTTGAAATGACCACCTACTCCATCCCCCTCGAGGCGACCACTTCCGTACAGCTCCTGTGGCTACTCAACATGAATATCGGCGTGGGCGGCGACCTCGTGTTCGGCAATACGGACATTACGGCGAATGGATCATCCGATCTCACGGCAAAAAACTTCACCATTACGACCGATAGCGGTGTTGATACGTCGGCTGCATCCGCGGACGTGGAAAACGGAACCGTCTCCCTCGACGCGGGTACCTCGGGCATAAGCCCCTCCCTGGCGCGCCTGCGGGTTATGGGAGGCCTCGGTATGCAGCTTGGTCCCATCAAGATCGACATTCCCGTGTATTACTACCTCATGAGCGGCCTCGCCTTCGGCGTCACCGCGGGAATCGTCTGGTAAACGACTCCCTCGCGCCGCGTATCGCGCGTCGGGAAAAGAAAAAAGGGGAGGACGGCATTGCCGTTCTCCCCTTCGTTGTATTCGCCCCGCGTCAAAGCCGCTCGGCGATTTTGTCGATGAATTGCCAGGAATCCACGATCTCGGCGGCGGGCGGGTCGGATATCTTCGCGAGGTCCCCGGTCATGATCCCGTCCTCGATGCAGCCGAGGGTGGCCTTCTCCAGGCGCTTGGCGAAGTCGCCGAGTTCCGGGGTACCGTCGAGCTCCGCCCGCTTGGCGAGGGCTCCCGTCCAGGCGAAGATGAGGGCCACGGGGTTCGTGGAGGTCTTCTCGCCCTTCAGGTACTTGTAGTAGTGGCGCTGCACGGTGCCGTGGGCGGCCTCGTACTCGAAGACGCCGTCGGGGGAAACGAGGACGCTCGTCATCATGGCGAGGCTCCCGGAGGCGGAGGCTACCATGTCGCTCATCACGTCGCCGTCGTAGTTCTTGCAGGCCCAGAGGAATCCCCCTTTGCTCTGCATGACCCGGGCGACCGCGTCGTCGATCAGGGTGTAGAAATACTCGATCCCCGCGGCCTCGAATTTGTCCCTGTATTCGGAGTCGTAGATGCTCTGGAAGATTTCCTTGAAGCGGCCGTCGTAGGTTTTCGAGATGGTGTCTTTCGTGGCGAACCATACGTCGATCTTCTCGGAAAGGCCGAAGTAAAAGCAGGAGCGGGCGAAGCTTTCGATGGAGGCGTCCAGGTTGTGAATTCCCTGGAGGACGCCGGGCCCCTTCATCTCCATGATCGTCTTTCGGACCACGGTGCCGTCGGACGCGGTGAATACGAGCTCGGCCTTGCCGGGGCCGTCGACCGCCATCTCGCAGTTTTTGTACACGTCGCCGTAGGCGTGGCGGCCGAGGACCAGGGGCTTTTGCCAGCAGGAAACCGTGGCTTTCACGTTTTTCACGATGATCGGGGTACGGAACACCGTGCCGTCGAGCTCGGCCCGTATAATGCCGTTGGGGCTGGGCGTCAGCCCCTTGAGCTTGTATTCCTCCACCCGGGCGGCGTTCGAGGTGATGGTGGCGCACTTTACGCCCACGCCGAGCCGCTTGATCGCGTCGGCCGCCTCGTAGGTGACCCGGTCGTCGGAATCGTCCCGGGCTTTCAGGCCGAGGTCATAATATTCGGTTTTAAGGTCGACGAAGGGAAGCAGGAGCTTTTCCTTGATCACGGACCAGAGAATCCTGGTCATTTCGTCGCCGTCGAGTTCGGCGACCGCGTTTTTCATCGGTACTTTAGCCATGGTGTCCTCTTCTTTGGGCAGTTCCCGCCCATCTTACCGAAAAGGGGGCCGGGGGACAAGGTTCACGCCCGACGGGATACCTCCCGGGGCCTTGACCCGGTGGCCGCGTTGGGCGTACAAAACCTGCATGACGGAACGACCCGCCGCAATGGACGGCATTATCGACATCGCCCTGGAATCGGGAATCCTGATCCTCCAAAGCGGAGGCGAGACCTATCGCACCGAGGAGACGATGATGGCCGTGGCGGATTCCCTCGGGGCCGCGGACTCCTCCGCCTTCGTCACCCCGACCGTCGCCATCCTCACCTGCAAGGACGCCGAGGGCAGGAGCCGCACCACGATGAAGCGCATCATGGGGAGGACCATCAATCTCGGCGCCATCGCCCGGGTGAACGACCTGTCTCGGCGCATCGTCCGGCGGGGGAAGGGCAACAGCGTCGGGGAGCTTTCCTACGTCCTCGGCCGGGTCCGCCGCGCCCCGGAGCGGCCGATTCTCGGGGTGGCCCTCGCCACGGCGATCGCGAGCTTCTGCTTCTCCTTCATGTTCGACGGAAGTCCCCTCGAGGCCGTGACCGCCTTCGCGATCGGGGGGCTCATGCGCCTCATCCTCTTTTTCCTCGCGCCCCTCACGCTCCCGTCTTTCATCATGACTACCCTCGGCGGGGCGGTCATTTCCCTTCTTTCGGGACTCGCGGTCCTCTCGGGACTCGTCGACTCGGGGGGGAACGTGAGCATATCGGTACTCATGTCCCTCGTTCCGGGCCTCGCGATCGTGAACGCGATCAGGGACATTATCGCGGGGGATCTGGTCGCGGGCTCGGCGCGCCTCCTGGAGGCCTTCGTCATCGCCGCGGCGCTCTCCCTGGGGGCGGCTTTCGGCCTCCTGGTGCTCCCCGCGGGGGCGGTGGACGAATTGTCCCTGGGTTTCGGGGAGATACTTCCCGCGGCCTTCGTGCTCGCGACCTTCGCGGCGGCGGGATTCGCCTATTTTTTCCAGATCAGCAAGTACGATATCGCCTGGAGTTCCCTGGCCGGCGGGCTCGGGTGGGTGGTTTTCCTTCTCGTCCAGCGGAACTTCGACTCGTCGGTCGCGCCGTCCTTCGCCGGCGCCCTCTGCGTGGGACTCGCGTCGGAGTTCCTCGCCGTCGCCTTCCGCAAGCCCGCGACGGTCTATATCGTGCCGGCGGTCATTCCCTTCGTGCCCGGGGGGGGCATGTACCAAACCATGCTCTACTCGGTGCTGGGAAACATGGACGCCGCCGCGGTGACGGGCTTCCGCACCCTGAGCGCCGCGGCGGCCATCGCGGTCGGAATCGCCATCGCCTCGTCCCTCGCGCGCCTCCTGGCGAGGCTCATTCCGCCGACCCGTCGTCCTCGTCGGCGAGTTTCGTGACGGCAACTTTATCGATCCGGTTACCGTCCATCCCGAGGATCTCGAATCGGTATCCCCCGGTTTCGACCGCGTCTCCCGTTCGGGGAATCGAGCCGTTCACCGTCAGGAGATAGCCCGCAAGGGTATAATACTCGCGGGCAGCCTCTTCTCCGGCCCCCAAATCGAGGGTTTCCCTTACCTCTTCCATGCGGGTCTGCCCGTCCAGGAGCAAACTGCCGTCGGCGCGGCGGACCGCTTCGGCCTCTTCCGCCCCGTCCGGGGCGCGGACCTCCTCGAGAAGCTCGCGCACCAGGCCGTTCCGGGTTACGAGGCCCTCGATGCCGCCGTATTCGTCGATTATGAAGGCGAGCCTGCAGGACGCGTCGTCCAGGGCCCGGAGCGCCCGGAGAATCGTGACGGTCTCGGGCAGGAACACGGCCTTTCGCACTATGGCCTTCAGGCCGGGCCATTCCGGCAGGAACAGGGCTTCGAGGAAGTTCCGCACGGTCACCACCCCGAGTACCTTGTCCACCGAACCGGAACATACGGGGAACTGGGTGAAGTCCCCGTGGGCGTCCATGACGGAGCGGACCTCCTCCGGGGCGGAGGAGGAATCGATCCAGACGATGTCCGGCCGATGGGTCATGCAGGAGCCGATCCTTCGGCCGGCGGGCAGGAATATCCCGGCTTTGCCGCTTCCGTCGCTTTCGCCGGCGGCATTTTGTTTACCCGAAGGTTTGAATACGCGGTCGAGGAATTTCATATCGACTGAAAGTGTAGCATACCCGGCGGGTTTCGCGCGAGATCTCGATCTTTTTGCATGAAACCTGCATAAATATGCAATAACGACTAGAACATCCATATCGATTCAGTTATGATTATTCGATCCCCGGTAGGGGGAGATACGCATTTCAAGAGGAACAGTATGCTCGGTATGAAGTTTGGTGGCACTTCCATGGGAAGCGC
>QKCE01000060.1 GCA_003245785.1 Spirochaetales bacterium
TATTTAGGGGCTCGGACGAGGCGCGCAGGCGGGAACCCAAGCCAAGGGAGCGGGGCAAACCCGGAAGCCCGGGGTGCCCGCGTCGCTCGCGTAGGCCACGTTCTGGCCCTTGTCGAGGACGTCTATCACCCGAACCGACGCCTCTTCCTCGTTCCGCGCCCTGCACGAAAGGAGGGGTTTCCGTATGCCGAAATGGGTCAATAGATGCAGGGTGTGCCGCGTATCCTCGCAGGCGATAACGTCGACCGACTTAAGGGTCTCGAGCGCCCGGTGGGTAATGTCTCCAAGGTTGCCGATAGGGGTCGCCACCACATACAATATTGCCACATTTTTATGATAATCCCTTTTCCCGATTGCGGCAAGGCCGTTTCTCATGCATTATGGAAGGCATGATCCCCGGACCCCTCTATGTAATATTCCTCGTAATCATCGGCGTCGCGCTCCTCATTTTCGCTTACGGGATATTTAGGGGCTCGGACGAGGCGCGCAGGCGGGAACCCAAGCCAAGGGAGCGGGGCAAACCCGGAAGCCCGGGGGTATGCCCGATATGCGGCACGGTCCTCGGCCCCGGGGAACAGATCAAGTCCGCGGTTTTTCCCGGCGCGGGGGAACGGCTCCTCCACGTCTTCGGTTGCCCCCATTGCCACCCATTCGCGGAGCGGGGTATCGAGCGAAACTGCCCGGTCTGCAAGAAAAAAGTGCCCGCGGAAGCCTATCTCATCGCCCGCCTTTTCGAACGCCCCCACGCAAAGCGCCACGTTCACATCCTCGGTTGCGTCAATTGCCGCCTACCTAAAAGAAAATAACCGCCCTTTTTTCGCCGCATTTCCCCTCAAGACTTTTTCTCACCCTCCGATATTCAAGGTACGCGCGCGTCCGAAGGGATTACAGCTGGTTCCGGAGGATACGCGCTCCGTCTTCTAACGCTGGTAACGTCAGGGGATCCGGTACAAAAATTGACAGATCGGCAGGGATGCCGCGAACGACTTTAATGGACACGTCGTCGGAAATCGCCAAAGGAGTAGCATTATGATCATCAATCACAACCTGAGCGCAATGTTTTCGTCGAGGACCCTCGGGGAGACCGCGGGTTCGAACCAGAAGAACATTGAAAAACTTTCGTCCGGAATGCGTATCAACCGCGCCGGGGACGATGCCTCCGGGCTCGCCGTGTCCGAAAAGATGCGGAGCCAGGTTCGCGGCATGAATCAGGCCAATACCAACGCGCAGAACGGTATTTCCTTCATTCAGACCACCGAGGGTTACCTTCAGGAAACCCAGGACATCCTCCAGCGCATCCGTGAACTGAGCGTGCAGTCCTCCAACGGCATTTACACCGCCGAAGACCGCATGCAAATCCAGGTCGAGGTTTCGCAGCTCGTCGCCGAAGTCGACAGAATCGCGAGCCAAGCCCAGTTCAACGGCATGAACATGCTCACCGGACGTTTCGCACGGGAAACCGGAGACAACATTGTAACGGGATCCATGTGGTTCCACATCGGGGCCAACATGGATCAGCGCACCCGCGTATTCATCGGAACGATGACCGCGTCGTCCCTCGGGATCCGGAACGTCGGAGACGAGAAAGTCATCTCCCTTTCCGGGCCGGACGACGCGAATCGCGCGATCGGAACCGTTGACGAAGCGCTCAAGAAGGTCAGCAAGCAGCGCGCCGATCTCGGCGCCTACCAGAATCGCCTCGAGTACACCATGAAGGGACTGGCCGTAGGGTCCGAAAACCTTCAGGCCTCCGAGTCCCGCATCCGCGACACCGACATGGCGAAGGAAATGGTCGACTACACGAAGAACCAGATCCTCACCCAGGCCGGCACCGCGATGCTCGCCCAGGCCAATCAGTCCACCCAGGGCGTCCTGAGCCTGCTGAAGTAAGCCTCAGCGGAAGAGACGGAAGGGGCCGGTTCCGGTTTTCCCCACCCCGCGCGAAACGGGGCGGGAGGGCTGGGAGCCGGCCCTTTTTTTATGGTATAACTGAATGAACATGCACGATACGCACGACACCGCGCTCTTGCTGCTCCGCGAGGAATACCCGAACGTAAGCCCCTCCGGCGACGCCGACATAGAGCGGTATTACGACTTGCGCAAGGCGGGACGCCTGGCCGACGCGCTTGCCCTCTATAACGGAAGGCTGCGGAAAAAATACCCCGACGACGCGATGCGGGAACGGCTTCTCCGCTCGTACCGGTCCCGAGACCCGGGTTTCCGCGCCATCCTGGAGGAAAGCGTCGCCGCCTTGGCCGAGCGGGCCCTCCGCAAGACGACGGCCATCATCGACTTCCTCACCCGGGACATAGATTCGGTTAACCTCACCGACGCCTACGCGGTGATCAAGCTCGCGGAAAGCCTCCTTTCCGTCATCTCCCCGGACCGCTACGAGGCCATAGCATTCGCCGAGCGCTACGCCCGGCTCGCCCGCGTCCTCAACTGGAAAGCCGAAGCCATGGAGCGCACCGCCGAGCTTATCCGGCTCTACGTCACCGACACGATCGACTCGGTGCTGGCCTTCAAGAAAGAC
>QKCE01000163.1 GCA_003245785.1 Spirochaetales bacterium
GCCCGGATGGCGTCGGCGAACCGCTCACCCGCCGAGGGTCAGCCCGGCCTCAACGAAACTGAAGTACCCTCCCCGGGGACTCAGGATAAGGTGGTCGAGTAGGGCGATGCCCAGAATGTCCCCCGCTTCCCCGAGCCGCCGGGTAATGTTCCGGTCTTCCTCGCTCGGCTCGAGCTGGCCCGAGGGATGGTTGTGGCACACGATAACCGCGGCGGCCCGGTCCGCCAGGGGGTCGGCGTAGACCTCCCTGGGATGCACTATGGTTCGGTTGAGGATCCCGACGCTCACCACCCGGATCGCGAGCACCTCGTGGGCGCCGTTCAAGGACACGCAGATGAACTGTTCCTGCTTACGGTCCGCGTAGTGGGCCACCAGGGGGTATACGTCCTTCGCGCAGGAAACCTTCCGCTGCCGAGCCCCGGAATAGCGGCGCCCGAGCTCGAGGGCCGCAAGGATTACCGAGACCTTCGAGTCGCCTATGCCGTCGATTCCCCCCAGGGTATCCGGCAAGGATCCCTCCTCCGCGCTTTCCATGGCCCGTACCACGCGGCTTGCGAGGGTCATGACCGGCGCTTCTTTCGTACCGGACCGCAAGGCGAGCGCGACGAGCTCATGGTCGCTCAGGGATCGTATGCCGCGGGACCGCATGCGTTCCCGGACGTCCGGTTTTGCCGTGGCTGGTTTGGTTGTGATCGGTTTCATTTCGTCTCCCGGCTTTCTTATCGCCGGGAAATCCGCGCCGTGCCCTAAGGTTTCCTCACGAACGGACCTTGAAGCGGCCCAATTCCCCGGATACTTCCGCCAGGGACCGGTCGGTCTCGCCGTTTTGCGCCATCATCTCGCCGGCCAGCTGATCGATCCCGTCGGCGCCCTTTCGAATGACCCGGACCGCCTCGACCACGCGCTGGCTTATCTCGGTCAGGTTCGAGACCGACCTCAAAATCTCCCCGTTCCCCAGGCGCATCTCGTCGGAACCCATGGCGACGCTGTCCGAGACGGACTTCATTTTTTCCAGGTCTTCCCCCAGCCGGTCCCCGAAGGCGCGCAGGTTTTCCGAAAATTCGTTGATGTACGAGGCGGTCTCCCCGACTCCCCTCACGTGTTCCGTAATGCCCTCGAAGGTCGTCTGCACTTCCCTGGAATCGGCACCCACCTGCTCGATATCCCGCGTGACTTCCTTGAGGTTCGAATTGATCGCCTTGGACTGGGCGGAGGAAGTCTCGGCGAGCTTGCGGATTTCGTCGGCCACCACCGCGAAGCCCCGTCCCGCCTCGCCCGCGTGGGCGGCCTCTATCGCCGCGTTCATGGCGAGGAGATTCGTCTGCGCGGCGACGTTCGCGATCATCTGGTTGGCTTCCTGAAGGTGCCGGGAGCTCGCCGTGACCGAGGCGATCCTGCCGATCATCGTGGTAAGCTTCTCCCCGCCCGCGAGGGAAACCTTCTGCAGTTCCGAGATCCCCTCCCGGCTTTTCGCGGTGATGTCCCGCAACTTCGAGTTCGCGTCGCCCAGGTCCGAGACCGATTCGGCCGACCGGTTTATCACCTCGGCGAGGGCCTTGATATGGTCGCCAAGGGAATCTATGTTCCGGGCCAGCTCTTCCACGGCGGCCGAGGTTTGGATCACGTTGGCCCCGTGGTCTTCCATTTGGGCGCTGGCCGAACCCAGGCTTTCCCGGATGCTCCCCAATTCCTCCCCGACCTCGCCGGCCTTTTTCCCGAGCATGTCCTTGTTCTCCCTGAGCCGTACCAGGGAAGCGAGTACCTTGGAAAGCGCCGCGTTCAGGCCTTGGAAAAGTTCGTTGGTCATGGCGGCCACGTGGCCGATCTCGTCGCAGCTGGTTATCGCCACTTTTTCCCGGAAATCGCCCGCGGCGCCGACGGCAAAATTCTCCGCCATCTCCCGGAGGGGTTCGATCATCCTCCGGAGCAGTATGGCCAGCGCGAGAATCAGGCTCGCGCAGGCCAGGGCGCCCGCGATCGCGAAGGTCAGTTCCATGCCGATCGGCGTGGCTTTGCCGATCTGAAGATTGATCGAATCTATCCGTTTCAGCGTGATGAACATCATGACGGCCCCGAGGAAGTTCCCCATGACGGGAATCGCGAGGCGGACGGCGACGGGCGTTCCGACCCTGGCGACCGATGTCCTTGCCCGAATGTTTCGGTCAACGGCGCTGAAAAGGACGGGCAGGAAGGAAATATTGACCATGAGGAGGAAACCGAGCACCAGGAAAAAGGCGATCCAGCCTACGCCCGGGTAGGCGATGTCCGTAAAATACCGGAGGGTCAACGCGCTCGAAAGGGCAACGGTCGGGATGAAAAACAGGGCCTGGAGGATAATCGTCCGCCCTGAGCGAATCTGCCGGTCCCAGTCCTCGTCCCGCAAGGCCCGCATCGACGCCCCGATGGTCCCCTGGGAAAAAACCGCCGCCAAGGCCAGATCGATAAGTATGTGGACCCAGACTTTCGGGTTGAGGACGAGACCGACCAGTTCCCGGAACTCGACGATTCCCGACAGGAACGCGAAGGGCGCGATGAGGGGGAGCGGAACGAGGGCCGCGGCGACGTTGATGGAGAGGGCGCTTTTCCTCATTTTGGCGATGGGGTCGTTCATTCGGTTTCTCCTGATAATGGTAACTTAATCCGGTTACGCATACCGGTTTCCCATAAATTGAGCATAGTCCACCCGATAACTCCCGTCCAATCGGTATTGTCAGGGACTGCCGGTCCGGCGTACGGGAACGCTTCCCCGGAATTTCCTTGCATTCGGCCCATATCCTTGTATACTTTGGTTAACAAGTTTTACGCGTATGCAGAGATTCGGGCCTTCCCGGAATCCGTATTCACGCCCCGGCGAACCGGCCTTGATCCTCATGGTTTCCTCCCATCGGCTTTACCGGACCGTACCCGCGCGACGATTCCAGGACTACCGGACTCGAGAAATCCAGGAGGATTAAAAAATGGGTGAAACCGGAAAATGCCCCGTCACGGGGATGGTGGGAAAGCGCCCCATGGGCGCGGGAACCTCGAACAAGGATTGGTGGCCGAACCAGCTGAACCTCAAGATATTGCACCAAAACTCCGCCAAGATTAACCCGATGGACCCGGGCTTCGATTACGCCGCGGAATTCAAGAAACTCGACCTTCAGGCGATCAAGAAAGACCTTTTCGCCCTGATGACCGATTCGCAAAGCTGGTGGCCCGCGGATTACGGCCATTACGGCCCGCTTTTCATCCGCATGGCCTGGCACAGCGCGGGCACCTACCGCGCGGGCGACGGCCGGGGCGGCGGAAACACGGGAAACCAGCGCTTCGCCCCCCTCAACAGCTGGCCCGACAACGTGAACCTCGACAAGGCGCGGCGACTACTCTGGCCCATCAAGCGGAAATACGGCAACAAAATCTCCTGGGCCGATCTCATGATCCTCGCCGGCAACTGCGCCCTCGAGTCGATGGGCTTCAAGACCTTCGGCTTCGGCGGAGGCCGCGTCGATATTTGGGAGCCTGAGGAAGACACTTATTGGGGCTCCGAGACCGAGTGGCTCGGGGACAACCGGTATACCGGGGAGCGGGATTTGGAAAATCCCCTCGCGGCGGTGCAGATGGGACTCATCTACGTGAACCCCGAAGGGCCCAACGGGAACCCCGACCCGGTGCTTTCGGGCGTGGACGTCAGGGAGACCTTCGCGCGCATGGCCATGAACGACGAGGAAACCGTCGCCCTGGTCGCCGGCGGCCATACCTTCGGCAAGTGCCACGGCGCGGGACCCGCCACCAACGTGGGACCCGAACCCGAGGGCGCGGGCATCGAGGAAATGGGACTGGGCTGGAAGAGCTCCTTCGGGAAAGGAAACGCCGGCGACACGATCTCGAGCGGAATAGAGGGCGCCTGGAAGGCAAACCCCACCCGCTGGGACATGGGTTACCTTAAAACCCTCTTCAAGTACGAGTGGGAGCTGGTGAAGAGTCCCGCCGGGGCGAACCAGTGGCTCGCGAAGGACCCGGCCGACGAAGATATGGTCGAGGACGCCCATGACCCGAAGAAAAAGGTCCGTCCCATGATGACCACCGCGGACCTTTCCCTCCGCTATGACCCCAAGTACGAAAAGATCGCCCGGGATTACCTCGAGCATCCGGCGAAGTTCGCCGACGCCTTCGCCCGCGCCTGGTTCAAGCTGACCCACCGCGATATGGGGCCCCGTTCCCGCTACCTCGGCGCCGAGGTTCCCTCGGAAGCCCTGATCTGGCAGGACCCGGTTCCCGTGGCGAACCATCCCCTCGTCGGCCAGGCGGAGATCGCCGCCCTCAAGGCTGACATCCTCGCCTCGGGCCTCGGCGTGTCGGAACTCGTTTCGGTCGCCTGGGCTTCGGCCTCCACCTTCCGCGGCTCGGACTTCCGGGGCGGCGCCAACGGCGCGAGGATCCGGCTCGCACCCCAGAAAGACTGGGAAGCCAATAACCCGAAGCGGCTCGCGAAGGTTCTCGACAAACTGGAAGGGGTAAAGAAGGCCTTCGACGGCTCGCGAAAGGACGGCATGAAGGTGTCCCTCGCGGACCTCATCGTCCTCGCGGGGTGCGCCGGGGTGGAGAAGGCCGCCAAGGACGCGGGGCACCCGATGACCGTGCCCTTCGCGCCCGGCCGAACCGACGCGACCCAGGAATGGACCGACGTCAATTCCTTCGGCCTCCTCGAGCCCTGCGCCGACGGCTTCCGCAATTTCAGGAAGGCGAAATACTCCGTGTCCGACGAGGAGCTCCTCCTCGACCGGGCCCAGCTCCTCACCCTCACCGCGCCGGAAATGACCGTCCTCATCGGCGGCCTCCGGGTGCTCCGCGCGGATTACGGCGCCTCGGAGGACGGGGTGTTTACCTCCCGCCCCGAGACGCTCACCAACGATTTCTTCGTGAACCTTTTGGACATGGGGACCGAGTGGAAACCGATCGGCGTCGGCGAGGACCGTTTCGAGGGCCGCGACCGCGCCACGGGCAAGAAAAAATGGACCGCCGGCCGGGTGGACCTGGTCTTCGGCGCGAACTCCCAGCTTCGCGCCCAGGCCGAGGTGTACGCCTGCGCCGACGCGGGCGACAAGTTCTACCGGGACTTCGCGAAAGCCTGGGTAAAGGTGATGAACCTGGACCGCTTCGACCTTCCGGACTCCGGACGGTAACGCGCGAGGGGAGAGGATGGAAACGGGCGGAGGAAAGGTTCTCGTCATAGAGGACGACCGGGAAATCGCGGGTCTCCTCGCGGTGCATCTCGCGGATATGGGCCTGGAGCCCGTCCACGCCTGGGACGGCGCGGCGGGCCTCCGCCTCGCCTTGGGCGGCTCCTGGGAACTCGTGGTACTGGACTGGATGCTTCCCACGCTGGACGGAATTTCGGTGTGCGCGGAGCTGAGAAAGAAGGACCCCGTCACGCCCATCCTCATGCTCACCGCGAAATCCGACGAGATCGACCGCGTGCTGGGCCTCGAGCTCGGCGCGGACGATTACATGACCAAACCCTTCAGCGTCCGGGAGTTCGCCGCCCGGGTGAAGGCCCTCCGCCGACGGTCCCGGGCGAGCCGGGAAGGCGCGGGCGCGGAAGCCGACGAGGCCCGCGGGGCCGGGCGGGAGGGCGAAGGCGCGCCCCTCAGGATCGGCGAGCTTGAACTCGACGTACCCCGGCATCGGGTCTCCCTTCGCGGCGTTCCCCTGGAGCTGACCGTGAAGGAGTTCGAGCTCCTCGCCATCTTCATGAAAAACCCCGGCAGGGTCTTTACCCGCGCGGAGCTCCTGCGCCTCGCCTGGGGCTACGATTTCGAGGGCTACGAGCATACGGTGAACACCCATATCAACCGCATCCGGAACAAGCTGGAAGGCGACCCGTCCCGGCCACGCTTCCTGAAAACCGTGTGGGGCCTCGGGTACAGCTTCGCCGAGCCCGCTGAAACCATACCCGACGCCGGCGCCGGGGGGACCCGATGAGCGCCGCGACCCGACCGACGCGGTTTCGACCGGCGCCCTTCCGCTCCTTTTTCTCCCGCCTTTCATTCCTTTTCCTCGCCATGATCCTGGCGCTGGGCGGCTCGAGCCTCCTCATCGCCTTCCGGGCGTCGCGACACCTCTTCGACGAGGTCGAGCAGCTCCTGAACCGGGAATACGCGGGGAGCATCGCCGAGGAGCTGAAGCCCCTGGTCGCCGACGGCTTTTCGAAAGACAAGATAGGGAGCGCCATACATTTGATGATGGTGCTCAACCCGATGGTCGAGATATACCTCCTCGATCCCGCGGGCGCGATCCTCGCGTTTTTCGCGGCTCCCCCGGAAACCCTCGCGCGGAACCGCATCGACGTGGCGCCCCTGGACGAGTTCATCGGCAAAAAGGGTTTCGTCCCGATCTACGGGGACGACCCGCGCTCAAGGGAAGCGAAAAAGCCCTTCTCCGCGGCCCGGCTTCCCATGGCGGGCGATTCGGGCTACGTGTACGTGATCCTCCGCGGCCAGGGCTTCGACCGTTCCCTCGCCGCGGTGAGCTCGGACTATTACCTTCGTTCCGCCTTCGCCACCTTCCTCGCCGCCCTGGCCGCCACCGCCGCCCTCGGGCTCATCCTGTTCTTCCTCCTCACGAAGCCCCTCCAGCGCCTCGCCGCGGCGGCGAAATCCTTCGAGCGCGGCGACTACCGCTTCCGGATACCCGCCCCGGGGAAGGACGAGATCGGCGACCTGTCGCGGGCGTTCAACGATATGGCCGCCTCGGTGGAGGAATCGGTCGGCAAGCTCAAGGCCACGGAAAAGCAGCGGTCCGACCTCATGGCCAACGTTTCCCACGACCTCAGGAGTCCCCTCGCGTCCCTCCGGGGCCACCTGGAAACGGTCATGATGAAGGACGGGGAGCTCGACCCGGAGAGGCGGCGCGCCTTCCTCGAAACCGCCCTCAGGAACGCCGCGAGCCTCCAGAAACTCGTGGAGGAACTCTTCGACCTCGCGAAGCTGGAAGCCCGTCAGTACCGGCTCGAGACGGAACGCTTTCCCCTCGCCGAATTGGTCCAGGACGTGGTCCTCAAGCGGAAGGCCGTCGCCGACGCGAAAGCCGTGACGCTGGACTATCGGCCCGAGGAAGGAATCCCGCCGATCGAGGGGGATATCGCCCTCATCGAGCGGGCCCTCACCAACGTGCTCGACAACGCCGTGGCCTTCAGCCCGGCGGGCGGCGAAATCACGGTCGCGGTCGCGCGGGGCGGGGGCAGCCAGACCGTCGTCGTCCGCGACCGGGGCCCCGGAATCGATCCCGAGGACCTTCCCAGAATCTTCGAGCGCTTTTACCGGGCCGACAAGAGCCGCGGCCGGGACGGGGAGGGCACGGGCCTCGGCCTCGCGATCGCGAAGGAAATCGCGGAACTTCACGGCGGGCGAATCCTCGCGGAAAACAATCCGGACGGGGGCGCCTCGTTCCGGATTTCGTTACCGGAAAAGTAGACCGAATCTTGTTCCTTTCGTGACTATTTCGTGATCTTTGCGGCCTAGATTTGGTTCATAGCCAATTCAAGGAGGCAAATGCCATGAAAAAGTTCGCTATTCTGCTGGTGATTTCCCTAATGCCCGCGCTTCTGTTCGCCGGGGGCCGCAAGGACGCGGCCGACGCGACGATGTCCGGCGACGCGATGGCGCCCAAGGATACGACGATGTCCGGCGACGCGATGATGTCGAGCGATTCGACGATGACCGGCGACGCGATGATGTCCGGGGACGCGACCCCGGGCATGTCGCTCATCTCCCCCTATCCCGATTTCACCGATCTCATGTCCGCCGAATCCCTGGCGAAAACCGGGCCGACGGTGCTCTTCTTTTACGCCACCTGGTGCCCCACTTGCCAAGCCCTCAAGAAGGAACTCCAGGCCCGGGCGGGTGACCTCAAGGGCGTGAACCTCATCGTGGTGGACTACGATAACTCCGACGCGCTCAAGAAGAAATACGGGATCACCTATCAGCATACCTTCGTGCGGATAGACGCCGAGGGCATGGCGCTCACCAAGTGGAGCGGCGGCGACGTCGACGAGATCCTGAAAAACGCGAAAGGCGGGGGGATGATGTAATGGCAGTCCTTTCCTTCTTCGCCTTCCTTTCGGGAATCGTGACCGTATTGTCCCCCTGCATCCTCCCGGTCCTTCCCCTGGTCCTTTCCGGGAGCGTCGGCGGGAGAAGGAAGCCCCTGGGGGTCGTCGCGGGGTTCGTGCTGAGCTTCACCGCATTCACGCTACTCCTCTCCTCGCTCGTGCAGGCCCTCTCTTTGTCCCCCGACGCGCTGCGGTGGGTCGCCCTCGCGTTCATCGGGCTACTCGGGACGGTGCTCCTGGTGCCGCCCCTCCAGCTCGCCTTCGAGGGACTGGCCTCCCGCCTCGTCAGGGTAACGCCCAAGGGCGACGGGGGAGGCTTTTTCGGGGGACTCGTTTTGGGGGCGAGCCTCGGCATGGTGTGGACTCCCTGCGTGGGGCCGATCATGGCCTCGGTAATAACCCTCGCGGTCACCAACCGGGTGGACGGGGGAAGCGCGGTAATCGCCCTTTCCTATTCCCTCGGCACCGCCGTCCCCATGTTCGCCGTAATGGCTGGGGGCCGAAAGCTCCTCGCCAAGGTACCGTGGCTCCAGGCCGCGACGGGGAAGATACAGCGGGTCTTCGGCGCGGTGATGATCCTCATCGCGGTCGCCATGGGATTCGGCCTGGACCGCCGGTTCCAGACGGCGATCCTTACGCTATTCCCCTCTTACGGCTCGGGACTCACCGCGATAGAAAACGCGACGCCGGTCCGGGACGCCCTGAACCGGCGCGCGGCGTCCGCCGGGGGCGTCATGGCGTCCGACGGCGCGGGTTCCGGTTCCCCGCGGCCCCTGTCCGCGGACAACCCGCCGCGGAACGGCACGCTGGGCGATTACGGTCCCGCGCCGGAGATCGTACCGGGCGGGGCGTGGATCAATTCCGGGCCCCTGACCCTGGAAAGCCTTCGGGGCAAGGTCGTCCTCGTGGACTTCTGGACCTATTCCTGCGTCAATTGCGTGCGGACCCTTCCGTACCTTCGCGAATGGCAGGAAACCTACGGCCCTTCGGGCCTCGTCATCCTCGGGGTGCATTCGCCGGAGTTCCCCTTCGAGCGGAACGAGGGCAACCTCAGGAAGGCCGTCGCGGATTTGGGCGTGACCTGGCCGGTCGTGCAGGACAACGCCTTCGCGACCTGGCGGGCTTACGGCAACCGCTACTGGCCCGCCCATTACTTCATCGACGCGAAAGGCCGCGTCCGCTACTACGCCTTCGGCGAGGGGGACTACGACGTCTCCGAGCGGGTCATACGGGAGCTGCTTGCCGAGGCGGGAATGCCCTTGCCCGGCATGGCTGAAGCCCGGGCGGCGACGGTTTCGGGAGCGAACGCCGGGAACCGCGCCGACGGTACACTCACGACGGCCGCGGAGGCGAACGACGCGTCCGGATCCGGCACGATGACGGCGGGGAGCGATTCGTCCGTTGCCGCGGCGGCTGCCCCGGCCCCCGGCGGCCCGCGGACCGGCGAAACCTACCTCGGTTACGGCCGGGGCACGGGCTTCCTTTCCGAGGTCGCGCGGGAAACCCCCGGGA
>QKCE01000071.1 GCA_003245785.1 Spirochaetales bacterium
CACCTTTTCGAGCGGGGGAAGTTTCGATATCACTTCCAGAACCTCCCTGGGGATGAATCTGGACCATCCGTACCAATACGGAATCGAGCAGGATCTGACGGAATTCAAGTTGAGAATCGACTTGGTTCCCTATCAGAAACTTTCAAACGAGGTCAATGCGTCCGACGCGATCGGCTTCGTCAATCTTACTTTTTTCGATCTTGGCATCGAGTTAAGCCCCAACCATACCCCGGGATCGGCTTCTTCCGGATACAACGATCCGGCGGCGCTTGAGTCGAATCGCTTTCAGACAGGCGAATTCATCGCGGGCATCGCCAAGGGCAATTGGATAATTCAACTCAACGCGGGCGGCAACGAGCCCTTCGCCTCTCCCTGGAACAACGGGATCCAATTCGTAAACGACCGGATCGGTTTTACCTGGGCATTTCTCCAGTCGATGGTGGACGTCGAGCGCAAGGTCAAAATCTCCGAATTAAGTCCCGAAGACGACTTGGTCGCGCAATACAAACAGGACAATCTCGATCTCGTTGATCCATCGACGAACCCTACCGATTCCTTCGGAATGGATAAGGGAAGCGCGGTCGCCCTTACGTATAATAAGGAAGAAGCCTATGGCTTCAATATCAAATTCGCGACCCAGTACGGGTATCACCAGGAAACCCTGGGCCCCGCGAACCGGAACGGCCTGGGGGCCGGCTTCGATCTCGCCCTGGATCCCGCGTATACCCGCGGTTTTCGGGTGTACGGCTCCCTCGCGGGAACCTGGGATTACGGCGCCGACGCCGATCCGGACCCCCTTATGGGCGGCATACAGATCGCCCCGGTGATTCCCCTCAGCGAGGACATATCCCTCGAGCCCTACGTCGCGACGGACCTCGGCACGACATTCAACCAAAAGGGCGATATCTCCCCCCTGCGGTACGAAGCCGCGGTAGGCATTACCATGCGCTGGCCCGGCGAGGGCGGGTGGTACACCGATTATATCCTTGACGCGGACGGCCGGGTCTTCCCGGGAATGTCCGTGGCCTACAAGGTGTACGGCGACGCGACCGACAACGTTACCGAACTCCGGCACGACGCAAAGTTTACGCTTTTCGAACCCCGTGGCGACGAGGGCGTGTTTTACGGTCTCGGGTCCGAGATTATCGTAGACGTGAACGATATCACCACGGAATACAGGGCGATCATGGCAACGGTTTATCTGGATTATACGAAAACCGGCGTTCTTAACGGCCCCGGCTCTCTCATCCCCTGGACGGCGGTGTGCTTCGACAACGTTCCCGGAACCGTATCGGGGCGGGTCAATGGCCTCAAGCTCGACCTTGGCACGAAATTGGACGGCGCGATCCGCAACACCGTGTTCGGCATCGCCTGGCGTTCGGGCGACCTGCTTCAGACGAACAGCGTCGCGCGATTCGGCGTGGTGAAAACCACCGTGGAGATAAAGTATTGAGGAAATGATTCCGGCCTCCCTCTGCCATGATTCAAGGCGGAGGAAAAAAACTGGTTATTTTCTTGACAGCTGTTGTCGAGAGGATTACAATACAAAAAGGTTAAACGTTAAACGTTGGATTTGAATGTTTGCGGCATCCTGAGTTTAACGATCAACGTTGGCCGAAAGGAAGGAGAGAACAATGAAAAAAGCACTCGCTGTTCTTTGTATGGGTCTCGCTCTGGTGAGCGTGACGTTCGCCGGCGGTTCCAAGGATTCCGCCAAATCCGACGGTAAAGTCCAGGTCAAGCTCGGTATCTATCCCGAAGACACCCTGACCGGCGACGTCGCGATGCACCAGAAGTGGATCCAGGAGTTCGAGGCCGAGAATCCCAACGTCGAAATCGTTCCCGCGCAGTACCGCTACGCGACCGATACCTTCGTGTCCCTCGCCGAATCCGGCCAGGCTCCCACCATTTTCGAAGCCTGGTTCACCGAGCCCCCGAAACTCATCGCCGGCGGATTCGTGAAGGACATTACCCCGGAACTGAAGGAACTCGGCTGGGATGCCAAGATGAACCCCGCGATCAAGGGCCTTCTCTCGAAGGACGGAAAGATCTACGGCGTGCCCCGCGACGGATACGCCCTCGGCCTCATGCTGAACGTCGAGCTGTTCAGGGAAGCGGGCCTCGTAGACAAGAATGGCCTTCCCCTCTACCCGAAGACTTGGGCCGAACTCGCCGAAACCGCCAAGAAGATCAAGGACAAAACCGGCGCCGCCGGCTTCTGCCTCCTCGCCAAGGACAACGCCGGCGGTTGGCACTTCACCAACCTCGCCTGGGGCTTCGGCGCGAATTTCGCCGTCCAGAAGTCCGGCAAGTGGGTCGCCCAGGTGAACTCCCCCGAGGCGATCGCCGCCATGCAATACGTGAAGGATCTCCGCTGGAAGTATGACGTCCTGACCGCCGACCCGACGAACGAGGACTGGGGAACCGGTTTCCGCAATATCGGCACCGGCGCCGCCGCCATGTACATGGCCGCCGGCGACGCCGTCGCGCAGCCCACCCAGGTCAACGGCCTCCCCGTCACCGACCTCGCCATCGAGCCGATGCCCGCCGGCCCGAAGGGCCAGTACTCCCTCATGGGCGGTACTCCCTACATGTTCGCCTCCAACGCCACCCACGAGCAGGTTGTCGCCGGGCTCAAGTACCTCGAGATCATGGGCCGCGCGCCCGTGGTTACCGAGAAGACCCTTGCCGGTCTCAAAGCCGACGCCGCGAACCGCGCGAACGAGGGCATCCCGGTAATCCCGGGCTTCCCCGCCTGGACCGACAAGGCCTACCTCAAAGCCCAGCAGGACGCCGTAGACGCCTACAAGAACGTCGACATGCGCCTCTTCGACAACTGGTTCGCCAAGGTCGCCGAGAAGGGTAACCTCCGCACCGAGGAAGCCGACGCGCAGAGCCTCTATGCCGAGCTGACCAAGGTCCTCCAGGCCGTGGTGACCGACAAGAACGCCGACGTCGCCGCCCTCATGGGCGTGGCCCAGAAAAACTATCAGGCAATGCTTGACCAGAACCTGAACAAGTAAAAAAACAAGTACGTAAGCGCGTCCCGGCCGGCTTGAGGCCGGCCGGGAGCCCGCTTTTCTTTCCGAGGGGGTGTATCATGGCAAAACCAGGCGCCATTGGACTGACGACGTTGCGCAAGAACCTGCCGGGCTGGCTCATGATGCTGCCGAGCGTAATACTGTTCGCGTTTTTCGTATGGGAGCCGCTCCTGGCGGCGGTGCAAATCTCGCTGTATCAATCGAAGGGCATGCGCCTTGAGCGCTTCGTCGGGCTGAAGAATTATATCGACGTCTTTCACCATCCCGACTTTTGGCCCGCCATGAGGAATACCTGCGTCTATACCCTGTGGTCCCTCGTCATCGGCTTTCTCGTTCCCATCGTGATGGCCATTCTCATCAACGAAATCCGGAGGGCGAAATCCCTCTTTAAAATCGGCATTTACCTTCCCAACATCGTTCCCGGCATGGCGACGGTCCTCATGTGGGGCTTCATTTTCCGCCCGGGGAACACGGGAATACTCAATATAATCCTCCACTCGGCGGGGATCGGGCCGCAGCCCTGGCTTACGAATCCGCACTGGACGATCCCGCTTATCGTGCTGACCCTCACCTGGAAGGGCGCGGGCGCCACGGCGCTCCTTTATATCGCGGGGCTTCAGGGAATCGACCCGGAACTGTACGAGGCGGCGATCATCGACGGCGCGGGAATTTGGAAGCGAATCCGCCATATAACCGTCCCGAATATTTACAACCTCGCGCGGACCCTGCTTATCCTGCAGATTATCGCGGTGTTCCAGATCCTGTACGAACCCCTGGTCATGACGAACGGCGGCCCGAACAACGCCTCCGTCTCGATCATGCAACTCGTTTTCCGGTACGCCTTCGAGCGCTTCGACTACCCGAAAGCCTCGGCGGTCTCGGTGATAATCTCCGTGATTCTCATCCTGCTGACCCTCGCGTATACCAAGCTGAACAAAGAAAAGGACATGTAGGAGGCCCGCCATGGCGAAACGAAGCGAACACAACGGAATTATCAGGGCCTTCGACCTGAAGCGGACGAACGTCCGCGCCGTCTATAACCTCGTGGTAATCTTCGGGGTAATCGCGATTTTCCTCGGGATCGCGCCCCTGATCTGGGTTCTGTTTTCGAGCCTGAAGGATATCAAGGAGTTCGTGCGGGAGAGCACCGTCCTGCCGAAAACCTGGCAGTTCTCGAAATTCGCGCAGACTTGGAACGAACTGAAATTCATCCGCTATTACCGGAATTCGTTCATTTCGGTAATCGGTAGCGTGATCTCGGCCGTGACGTTCAACGGCCTTCTCGGCTACGCGCTTTCGAAGATAAAGCCCGCGGGCTCGAAGGTCGTGTATGCCCTGGTGATGTGGGGGCTCCTCATCCCGGCGACGACCTCGGTCGTGCCCCTTTTCATCAACATCAACCGCGTGGGGCTCTCGGGTACCTTTTGGCCCCTTTGGCTCTCGATCGGCGCCAACGCGTTCTACGTGATCCTGTTCAAGAATTTCTTCGACTCCCTGCCCAAGTCGCTCATCGAGGCCGCGAAGATCGACGGCTGTACCGATTTGTACATCTTTCGGGCCATCGCGATTCCCTTGAGCCAGGCGATCGTGATGGTGGTGATCATGTACGCGGTTAACGCGGCCTGGTCCGATTTCCTCCTGCCGTACCTGATCCTGAACAACACGGGGCTCGAGACGGTAATGGTCAGGCTCTTCCAGTTCAGGAACAGCCGGTACAACGACGTGCAGATACTTCGGGCAATCATTTTCGTAATGGCCCCGCCGATCGTGCTCTTCTTCATTTTCCAGAAGCAGATCACCCAGGTGACGATGCAGTCGGGAATCAAGGGCTGATTCAAGCCGCAATAACGCGAGCGCCTCACCAACGGAACCACGGCGCTAAAGGAATATAGAATGGCAAAAATCGCTGACCGATACCTGAAACTTGACCCATGGAAAGTCGTGGAGGAAGGGTTCGACCCCGAGCGGAGCGTCGTGTCGGAATCGATCTTTTCCCTCGGGAACGAGTATATGGGCGTGCGCGGTTACTTCGACGAGGGAGGCGGCGCTAAAAGCCTGAGGGGCAGTTACTTCAACGGCGTCTACGAAACCGAGAAGGTTACCGGTTCTACCTACAAGGGGATCGTCGACCGAACCCATTTCATGGTGAACTCGGTCGATTGGCTCAAGGCGAAAATAGAGACGGACGGCGAGGTTCTCGACCTGGCTTCCGCGGAGGTGGGCGGTTTCGTCCGGGAGCTCGACCTCCGTTCGGGAACGCTCACGCGCTCCTTCGCGTGGAAAACCCGGGGCGGTAAAAGATTGCGCGTGGCGTTCCTTCGGTTTCTGGACATGGAAGCGTCGGCCTACGGGTATCAGCGAATTACCCTCGAGCCGGAAGGCTGGTCGGGGACCGCAACGGTCACCCTGGCGAACGATTTCGGCGCGATACACGAGGGCCGAAAAAAGTGCTATTGGAACGCCATCCGCGCGGAAGCCTGCCCGGGCGCTGCGGGGGGGCGGTGCGCGGCGGTGCTCGCCGAAACCCAGAAGACGGGCCAGCGAATATTCTCCGGCTTTTCGGTAGCCTCAAGCAGGGGCGAGAAGGCGGAAATCGCGGCCACGGGCCTCGAGGCCTCCGCGTCCTTCGCGCTCTACCTGAAAGACGGCGAGGCGACGCGGCTGGACAAGACGGTATTCAACCTCGTGGAAAAGGACCCCGCGGCGTCGGCCGGCTCGCTTTGGGAACGGGGCCTCGCGGGCCTTTCACCCGCGGAGTACCGGGACCTCGACGCCCGGGCCGCCGTCCAGCGCCGGTATTGGGGCCACCTGTGGGAAACCATGGACATCCGGATCGACGGGGACGAGCTGAACCAGCAGGGCATCCGCTTTTGCATTTTCCAGATGCAGCAGACCTACCACGGGCAGAACCCGTCGAACAATATCGGGGCGAAGGGGCTGACCGGCGAGGCCTACAACGGCCACGCGTTTTGGGACACGGAAACCTACTGCCTGCCCTTTTACCTTTTCAGCAACCTGCCCGCCGCCCGCAACCTCCTCGAGTTCCGGTACAGCACCCTGGACCGGGCGAAGGAACGGGCGAAGATGCTCGACTGCGCGGGCGCCTGCTTTCCCGTCGCGACGCTGAACGGCGAGGAAGCCTGCGACCTGTGGCAGCACGCGAGCCTCCAGTTCCAGCCGAGCACCGGGGTCGCTTACGGCATCGCCCATTACGCCCGGCTCAGCGACGACCTGGATTTCCTTTTCGGCCACGGCGCGGAAATGCTCGTCGAGATTTGCCGATTCCTGCGCACCCGGGGCGGATGGAACAACGACGGCTCGGGCTTCGGCTTTTACTCGGTCATGGGCCCGGACGAGTTTCACATGATGGTGAACCAAAATACCTACACGAACTATCTCGCGAAGAAGACCTTCGAGTACGCGAACGCGACGATCGACCGCATGAAAGGGGAACGTCCCGGCGCCTATGACGCCCTCGTCGCGAAAACCGGCGTGACGGCCGACGAGGCGGCGGAATGGGCCCGCTGCGCCGGGAAGACGATCATCCTCTACCGGGAGGACACGAAACTGTACGAACAGCACGAGGGTTACTTCAACCTTCCCCATATCGACGTGGACTCGATCCCGATTACCGACTTCCCCCTGTACCACAACTGGTCCTACGACCGGATTTACCGCACCGACATGATCAAGCAGCCCGACGTGCTGATGTTCATGTTCCTCTACAACCGCGAGTTTTCCCTGGACGCGAAGCGCGCGAACTACGAGTATTACGAGCCGCGCACGATTCACGAGTCGTCCCTCTCGCCCTCCATCCACTCGATCTTCGCCTCCGAGCTGGGCAAACACGGGGAAGCCTTCGATTTCTTCGGCTTCGCGACCCGCATGGACCTGGACAATTTCAACCGCAATACCGGCGAGGGGCTCCATACCACGAGCATCGCCGCCGCGTGGGTGAACATCGTGTACGGCTTCGGCGGCATGCGGAGCGACGGCGAGGTACTGAGCTTCGCGCCCTCGCTCCCCGCGCAGTGGAATGGTTACGAGTTCCGCGTGCAATACCGGGGCGCCCACATTTGCGTGGCCGTAAGCCGGGACTCCGTGCGGTTCTGGCTGCTCGGCGATACGGGCCAAAGGATCGAAACCCTGGTCTACGGCAAGCCCGTCGCGATAAACGCCGCCGGGACGGAGATCCCCCTCCCCGCGGGGTCGAGGGGATGAGCATGCGAGAACTCGGCGAATGGACGGTGCGGGACGCGGGCTTCCGGGAAGCGGACGTGCTCGCCAACGGCAACCGCATGCTGATCGGGAACGGGTACCTCGGCTACCGGGGTACCGTCGAGGAAGCCGACGCCTCCGACATGGCGGCGACGATCGTGAGCGGGCTGTACGACCGGTACGGCGACAAATGGCGCGAGCCGGTCAACGCCCCGAACGCCCTGTCCGTGCGCCTCGTCGCGCCCGGGGACGAGCCGCTCACGCTGCGGTCCCGACTCCTCGCCTCCCACGAACAGGCGCTGGATTTCCGGTACGGCGTATGGTCGCGGAACACGTCGTGGAAGGTCGACGGCGTGACGGTAACCGTAAAAAGCGAGCGCTTTGCCTCGATGGACTCGCCCCACGAAATGCTGCTTCGCTATACCGTGGAAACCGACGGGAAGATAGCCCTCCGAATGCAGCGGGGTATCGATTGCGCCGTTCGCGACATCAACGGCCCGCACCTCGGCGCCTTCGAATTCGCCGGAACCGGCGGCGACCTCGAGGTAACGTGCAAGACCCTGGAACTCGGGATACCCCTCCGGGTCCGGTCCGCCGCGGCGACGGATTTTCCCGCGGCGCCCGCCGAGCCGGCGCCGCCGAAAAAGGGGGAAGCCTGCTTCCGCGCGGAATACCTTCTCGACTGCCTTCCCGGCATCAGCTACTCGCTGACCGTTTACGCCGAGGTTTCGGCGGGAAGCGACCCCGACGCGGGAATGTTCGCGCCCCGTGTCGGGCCCTTCGACGGCATGTCCGGCGAGTTCCGGTACCGGGAAGCCCTCGCGCGGCACAAGGCCGCCTGGGACGCCGTCTGGGCCGACGGCGACGTGGAGATCGAGGGCGACGACGCGGCCCGCAGGGCCCTCCGCTACAGCATCTACCACCTGCAGATAATCGCCCCCCGGCATTCCCGGGACCTTTCGATCCCGGCCCGCGGGCTTTCGGGCCAGACGTACAAGGGCGCGATTTTCTGGGATACCGAGATGTTCATCGCCCCGTATTTCCTCGTCACCGATCCCGAGGTAGCCAAGCGGTTCATCCGCTACCGCATAAAGACCCTCGACGGCGCGCGGCGCAAGGCGGCGGAATACGGGTACCGGGGCGCGTTCTACGCCTGGGAAAGCCAGGAGTCCGGTGACGACGCCTGCTCGCACTTCAACGTGGTGGACGTATTCACCGGACGCCCCATGCGCACCTTCTTCCGGGACAAGCAGGTCCATATCAGCGCGGACGTGGCCTACGCTATCCGCGAGTACGTGGAGTCCACGGGGGACTGGTCCATCCTGGACGAGGGCGCCTTCGAGGTGCTCGTCGAGTGCGCGAGATTCTTCATGTCCTACGCCTGGTACTCGCCCACGAGGCGAAGGTACGAGATCCTGGACGTGACCGGCCCCGACGAATACCACGAGCGGGTCAACAACGACGCCTTCACGAACCGTATGGCCTTGCTCGTCTTCGATACCCTTCTCGAATACGCCGACGGGCTCGAGAAGCGGGGCTCGTCGCTTCCCGCGGAAACTTACGCGAAGACCGGCTTCCTCGACGAGCTGCCCCTCCTTCGCGACATGGCGGAAAACCTGTACGTTCCGTCGCCCGGGCCGAACGGGGTGATCGAGCAGTTCGACGGGTATTACGCCCTCGAGGACGCGAGCCTCGCCGAGGTGAGGTCGCGCCTCCTCGACCCGAAGGAATACTGGGGCGGCGGGAACGGCGTGGCGACGAACACCCGGGTCATCAAGCAGGCCGACGTGGTGCTCATGCTGAATCTTTTCGGCGACGAATACGACGGGGCGGTCAAGAAGGCGAACCTCGGGTATTACGAGCCGCGGACCGAGCACGGGTCTTCCTTGAGCGCCTGTATGTACTCGCTCCTCTCTTGCGAAACCGGGGACAGCGCGTGGTCCTATCCCTTTTTCAGGAAGACCGCCGAGATCGACATTACCGGGGAGTCGAAGCAATTCGCCGGGCTCATATACATCGGGGGGACGCACCCCGCGGCCAACGGGGGCGCGTGGATTTCGGCGAGCCGCGGGTTCTGCGGCTTCGCGGTCGCCGGGGGGGAGATCCGCCTCGCGCCCCGCCTCCCGGCGGGTTGGACCAAGGTCAGCTTTACCGCGCGGGTACGCGGGGTACGACATAAAATCACCGTGACAAAGGACGGATATACCGTATGCTGAATTTCAAAGGCGCCCTCTTCGACCTGGACGGCGTGCTGGTGGATACCGCGAAATACCATTACCTGGCGTGGAAGCGCCTCGCTTCCTCCCTCG
>QKCE01000324.1 GCA_003245785.1 Spirochaetales bacterium
GGCGCGGGCGTAGCCGGGGAGGCTTGCATCCCCTTACCCCCTGTTGCGGGCCTTGTCCCCGTACATGGCTTCGTCCGCCTTGGCGAGGATGGTCTTTACGCTTCGGACGCGGCCGGTGGGTCCGGCGGTTCCCATGCTGAGGGAAACCCGCCAGTAGGGCAGGGATTCCCGCTCGTTCACCGCCCGCGCCTTTTCCTTCAGCGCCGCGATAAGCTTTTCCGCCTCCGCAACGTCGCTTCGCGGGCAGATGACGAGGAATTCGTCGCCCCCGAGGCGGGTTACCATGTCGCTCCTCCTCGTGTTGGCCGTGAGAAAGGAGGCGATCCAGCGAAGCACCTTGTCGCCGTACTCGTGGCCGTAGTCGTCGTTTACCGCCTTGAAGCGGTCCGCGTCGATCATGATTACCGAAAAGGGCGTTTTGTACCGGGCCCATTCCCGGGAGAGCTGCTCGAGGGTCGCCATGGCGTAGCGGCGGTTTGGCAGCCTGGTGAGCTCGTCTTCCACCGCGAGGAGGGAGAGCTTCTGGTTTGCCGTTTCCAGCTCCCTGGTCCTCGCGCGGACCTTCGCTTCCAGTTCCTCGTTCGCCAATTCGAGTTGGCGGTTTTTTTCGGCGATGATGTAGAAAAGTCCCTGGAGGGCCTTCAGTAGCGGCTCGGTATTGGCCTCGCGGGCGGCCATTTCGTGGTCGTAGGCTTCCCTTGGGGAAAGCCCCGCCTGGATTGCCCGGATTTGGCCCGCGAAGCTCTTGTCCAGGTTGAGGATGTGGTAGGCGAGCCAGCGGATGAGGTAGTCCGAGAAATCCCGCAGGCGCTGCCGGTCCGGGCTTTCGTCCCGCCCGAAAAAGTCCCGGATGTAGCGGGTAAAGCCCTCGTGGGCGCTCCGGTGGGCGCGCAGGTGGCGGCCGTCCAGGCGGAGCTCGGCCATCATGGACTCCTCGGTGCCGAAGTGGTAGACCACGTAGTCCCCCAGGTCGGCCCGGAGCCGCGAGATCGCGCCGGGGGGTATCGTCCCGGTTTCTAGGGAAAGCTTGACCACCGTGTTGATCATTTCGATGAGATTCTGATGCTGCTCGTCCACGACCGGGATTTCGGTGGCGAAATCCACGCTCCACATGAATAGTTGCGGTTCCGCTGACATGCTCGTTATACCTCGCGACGCGCCGTTATCACGTGATAAGTATACGACGGTTGGGAGGAGCGGGCAATGACGGTTTGCGGAATAGGTCGGGAAACGGGCGGAAAGGCGCGTCGGGACCGAGCCATCGCCGCCCCGGGCGACCGGTTCCGCGCCATATCGCGTCCGGGGAGCGAATCGCGCGGGGCCCGATCCCGCCCTTGCGCGGCCCGGGAATGAGGGGCCCCGAAGGGAGGAGAGGCCGGGCGGGAATTGGGCCCCAAATCCTTCCGGGAACCTCGCGCGCCCGGCCGGGCAGACCCGGCGGGTCTTCCTGCCTCTTCCCCTATTTTCCCTCGGGGAGCTTGACCCGGATCGCGACCCAGAGGTTGACGAGGGAGAGGGCCGCGGCGAGGTAGAAGAGCCACTGGGGTCCCGCGACGGTCCAGACTATGCCGCCGGCGTAGGCGCAGAGGATGGACACCACGTGGTCCATGGAGAGGCCGAGGGAGAGGGTCGGCGTCACGTCGGCGGGGTTGACCGCGATGGTGCGGAGGTACACCGTGCGGATGAGGCCCATTTGGGTGGACATGCGGTCGAAGATGAAGACCGCGTAGGCGAGTAGGACGGGCCACCCGACGGTCGCGAGGCTTCCCGAGGCGTAGCCCCCCGAGACGAGGCCGTAGAGGAGATAGACGCCGATGAAGGAGAGGGCGTCGGCGTAGAGCATGGCCTTTATGCCGAAGCGGTCGAGAGCGCGGCCCAGGGCCGGGATGAAAAAGACGCCGAGGAAGGCCCCGAAGATGCCGAGGAGGGCGATCGTGTCCGCGCCCTTCCCCAGGAGGGAGATGATGACCCAGGGGCCGTAGACGAGCATGATCTGCTTTTGCACGCCGAACATGACGACCAGGACGTAATAGAGGGAGTATTCCTTCCGGATGACGAACCGTACCCGCTCATGGGTGATTTTTTGGCTTTTAAGCCGGCGATCCAGGGCGATGAGGAGGGCGGCCACCACGGCGAGCAGTCCCGCGCCGAGGAGAAAGACGGACTTGACGGGCGTGACGAAGCTGAAGATTCCGTAGCGGAAGCCGAGGAATACGACGATCGCGCCCGCCATCTGGAAGGCCGTGGTGATTCCCTTGAACTGGCCCATGCGGGTACCGAGGTTTCCCTTCTTGACGAGGTTCATGCCGATTGAGTCCTGGAGGGGCATGAAAAGGTGCTGGCCCATGGAGTTGACGAAGAGGAAGACGAGCATGACCGCGAAGGGGGGCGTCGCGAGGCCGAGTACCGTGATGCCCGCTATCCCCAAGAGCTGGGCGATGACCGCGATGCGGATGTCGGAAACGCCCGCGAGGAGGGCAATGACGAAGGTGGTGAGGACCCCGGGGAGCTCCCGGGGAAATTCGATGAGCCCGCGCTGGTAGGCGGAGACGTCGTAGGCGTCCTTGAAGTAGTTGGAGATCGGGTCCGAAGTGAAGGAGAGGGCGAGGGCGGTGACGGCGATCGCGACGAAGTAAATTTTCAATTCCGGGGACAGGGCTGCCTTGTCCTTTCCAAGCTCGTTCACGGGGAAACCTCTCATGTCGTGGTATGGCGTGAGTGTATACCCTTTGCCCGCCGGGGACAAGGGGCGGGGACGGGGCGCCGTTTGACTGCGTTCCCCGGCGGGAGTACACTTAGCCATGGAGGCACGATTATCCGTAAACCCAATATTTCGGCAATCTCGTTTGCCGTGCTCACGCTTGCGTGCCTTTCGGCGGGTTTCGCCGAGACCGCGCCGAAACGGCTCCTCATAATAGACTCCCAAACGACCGAGCCCTACGTGCCTGTCCGGGAAGCCTTGGTCGAGCGGCTCGCCGAGTTGGGATACGGCACCGTCGGGAATACCCTCGAGCTGAAAATTTACACGATGGGAAACAACCCGGATTTCGTTCGGCGGATCGAGGCCCAGGAAGGCGACCGCCTGCGCGAGTGGGACCTCATCGTGGTGAACGGCACGATCGCGACGATCGCGGCCTGGAACCAATGGGGGCACGATCCTTTCGTAAAGGTCCTTTTCGTCGCGGTTACGGACCCGGTGGGGATCGGCGCGGTGAAGGCGATGAACGAGCCGCCCGACGCGAACTTTACCGGGGTCAGCTATCCCGTTCCCGTCGAGGAGCGGCTCCGGATAATCCGCTCGGTGTTTCCCGGGGCGAAAAAGATCGGCTACGTGTGGGGGGACATGCCCCAGTCGGTCAGCTACAACGCCTGGCTCGCGGCGGCGCTGAGAAAGCCGGAATTCTCCGATCTCGAGCTTGTCTCCCGGAAGGTTACGTTCGTGAGCGGCGAGTTCGGCACCAGGCGCATGAGCATGACGGCGGCGGAAATGGCCCGCGGGATCGACGCCCAGGTGGACATCTTCCTTACCCCGAACGACCAGATGGGCGTCCTGCCCGATTACAACGAAATGGTGTGCGAGAAAATAACGAAACCCCTCGTCGGGCTGACGGAAGCCCATATTGACGGGGATACCGGCGCGGTGATGTCGGTATACCCGGACACGAGGGGCATGGGCCGGCAGGCCGCGGAGATGATCGCCGCGTATTTCGGCGGGGCTCCTTTCTCTTCCCTCGCTCCCCGGCCCCCCGTATTCAACGTGCTTTTTTCGGGGGCCGCCGCCGCCAAACACGGCGTGAAGATTCCCGACGCGTACAAAGACCGCGTGCGCTGAAAATTTCCCTTATCGCGAACCCAGCCCAAGCGCGGCGAGGAGCGCCTCGAAATCCGCCGGAAGCGGGGCCGTGAGGCGCATCTGTCGGCCGTCCTGCGGGTGCGGGAAGACGAGTTCCGCCGCGTGAAGCATGACCCTCGGGATCTTTTGTCCCAGGGGGTCGGTTTCGCTCCCCCCGTAGAGCGCGTCGCCCAGGATGGGCATTCCCAGGCCCGCGAGATGCACCCGGATCTGGTGGGTCCGCCCGGTGAAGGGCTCGCACCGGAGGCAGGCGGCGCCCCGGGCGGAGTCGAGCAGGGTAAACTCCGTTTTCGCCTCCACGCCGCCTGCGTCGACGGCTCCCCAGCGGGCCCGGGCGCTTTTGGGCGAAACCCTCGCGAGTAAATTTTCCACCGTCAGCGAGTCCCCTTTCTTCCGGAGGGCGTACGAGCCGGAGCGCCGCGCGGGGTTCACCGCGGGGAGGGACGCGAGGGCCAGGTAGGCTTTTTTCGCGAGCCGGTCGTGGAAGAGGGCGTGGACCGCGGGGTTGGCCGAGGGATCCTTGGTAAAGAGGATAATCCCGGAGGTTTCCCTGTCCAGCCGATGGTGGAGGCCCACGTAGGGGAGCGCGCCCCCTGGGGCGTCCGGCGCGGCGGGGCCGCCCGCGGAGCGGGCGAGATAGCGGGCGACGGCGGCGTGGAGATGGTCCCTCGAGCCCACGACGGTCGCCTCGGTCGGTATGCCCGCGGGCTTGTTCACCGCGATTATGAGCCCGTCTTCGTAAATGACGCTCTCCGGTCCGATTTCGCAGCGCACGTCGTCGGGCTTTTTCTCCCGGGCGAAGAGCTCCGGATCATAGGCTATGGATAGGGTCGCGCCCTGGCGCACCTCGGCGGCCGGACGGGTTTCGCGGCGGCCGTTCACGGAAACGGCGCCCGATACGATGAGCCGGCGTATTTTCGAGTTGCTCATGGCGGGGTCGGAGTCGTCCCGAACCGCCTTTTCCCGGCCGGAGACGAGGGCGGGCAGCCTTTCCCGGAGCAATTCGTCGAGTCTCGTTCGGGAAGGTCCGTTGAACCGGAGGGTAAGTCGCGTGGGAGCCATGGCCCATTGTAGCGTTTTCGGCCTCGTCGGGGCAATGCGGGGGAAAGGGACGCATTTCGGCCGTTCGGGTGTTACAGTTTTTACCATGAAAAGAAGAAGACTGATCATCGCCGCCGCGATCGCCCTCGCCGCGGCTTACCCCGCCGTCTCGATGGCGATTATGGATTTCGTCGGCGCTTCCGGAAACGGCAATATCGTTACCCGGGAGCGGACCGTACGTTCCTTTACCGAGGTGGTTTCCACGGGCTCGGAGACCGTCCGCGTGCACCGTGCCGAGGAATGCCGGGTTACGGTTACCTGCGACGAAAACCTCCAGGACGCGTACAAGGCGCGGGTTTCCGGCGGCAGGCTTGAGCTTGGCTTCGAGCGGGGCTTCGCCGTGCGCGGCCCGGTCCGGGTTACCGTGGACGTGTGGATGCCCTCGGTGAAGGGCCTGACGCTCGCAGGCTCCGGGGAGATTTCGGCGGAGGATCCCTTCCCGGTCCGTTCTCTCGACATCGTGATTTCCGGCTCGGGCTCGGTATCCGGCCGCTTCGATGGAGGCTCGGTCGCCGCCACGATCAGCGGGTCCGGAAATATCGGGCTTGCGGGCTCGGCCGACGACCTGACTCTCAGGATAACCGGTTCCGGGGACTTCGAGGGCCGGGACTTGGCGGTTGACCGGGCGGAAACCGTTATATCCGGCTCCGGTTCCGTGAATTTGGGCAGGTGCGAAAGCCTGGACGCGAAGATTACGGGCTCGGGGGACGTGCGATATGAGGGGAATCCGCGATTGACGGTGAGCGTTTCCGGTTCCGGAACCGTGCGGCCCCGCTAGCTTTCGGGCCTGGCCGCGGTCCGGGCGGGTTGCGGTATCCCGGGCCGGCTCGCGTAACCCGAAAGCGCGGCGCTCAAAGCAGGCGCTTTTCCCCTTCCAGGGCGCGAAGGTCCGTCGCGTCCCGGGATACTTCCAGGGTTCCCAGGTATACCCCGGTCTCCGACCGCACCGCGAAGTACTCGATGTAAATGAACCTGTCCCCCATGGCGAGCCAGAATTCCTCCCTGTCCCGGGTTCCTTCCCGGAAGGAACGGATGATCCGCTCCACCGTGGCGACGCTCTTCGGCGGGTGGCAGTTTTGCACCAGCCGGCCCACTACGGCGGGCGAGCGGGGAAATACGCGGTGGGGCGGGTCGGAATAGAATTTTACCCGGTCGTCCGCGCCGATGAAGGAGACGTCCACCGGCAGGACCCTGAAAATGGCCGCCAGTTCCCCCGCGGCGAGGGAGCCGGTTTCGCATTCGAAGGCCGGGCCGTTGGTTCCGCCCCGCGAGCGGCGGCCGCGGTTCCCGGCCTTTACGGGGCTGACGGCGGCGAAGCGGTCCGGTGACACGACCCGCCACGCCACTGGGAAGAGAACCCGTTCTTCCCGCCAGAGAAGGCTTCTCGCGATCAGGAAAAAGGCGCCCAGCGCCTTGGTCGCGCCGCTTCCGGGGGCAAAGGTGGCGCTTTCGGGGAGGGATTGCAGGCTGTTCCTCAGGGCAAGGACCTTGTCTTCCAGGGTCCACATGAGCTTGACGCAGGCATGGTCGGCGAAGGCCTCCTCGAAAAGCGGGAAGAGCTCGTTTTGGAGCCGGACGTAGTGGGCCTCCAGGGCCTCGAGGGCCGCCAGCCCGGGCTTGCAGGGGGCGACCGGCGCGTTGGCGGATCGCTTGACCGCGTCGGAAAAGGAATCGAGCAGGGCGGCTATCGAGCGGTTTTCGTCGGAGAGTTCGGCGAGAAGGTGTCCCCCGGGATATTCCGGGAGCGGCAGCCGATCGAGACTCGCGCTAACCGAGCGGAGGAATCGGGCGACCGGTTGTTCCCATTCGCGCATTTCTTCCGCTTCCGAGAGGACGGCATGCAGGGCGGCATTGGTTTCGACGGGCGTGGCCGTTTCGAGGATTTCGCGAAACCCCCCGTGGGTTTCCCTCGATACGGGACCTTTCCCGAGAAGGCGTAAATATTCGGCCAGCGCTTCGACCCTTCGGTCGCCGTTACGGAGCAATTCCATAATTCCCCCTATCCCGAAAGTATGGGGGAAGGAACCGGGGCTGTCAAAAGCCGGGCGGGCAACCTTTCGGGCGGAAGGCGTGGCCCCCGGGGGAAAAGCGTGATAGGATGGATCGATGAAGGAACGAACGGGGCGACGGCGCGGGCTCAAGAAGTGGGCCGCGGGGCTGAGAAGGGAATGGGCCGTGCTGCGGGAAGCCCTGGCAGACCCGGAAATGCCCGCCCTCCCCAGGATCGTCGCGGGAATAGCCCTCGCCTACGCGCTCTCGCCGATTGACCTGATCCCGGATTTTATCCCGGTGCTCGGCCAGCTCGACGATATCCTGATAGTACCCGCCCTGGTTGCCCTCTCGCTTCGCCTCATCCCGAAGGAAATCCTCGAGAGGGCGCGGGAAAAAGTCGCAAACCCCGGGGACGCGCCGGAAGGCCGGGGGGAGTAAGGGGCCGAACGGACCCGGTGAATCGGCGGCTTCAGACCGCGAAGGGCGAAAGGCCCGAGGCGCCCCGCGCGGTTTCCATCGGCGCGCTCGACTCGGCGGGCATGTCCAGGAGATTCCTGAGGATGCCCCGGGACGCCCGGGGAACGCGGTAAAGTACCGAGACCCCGTCGGTCCGGGACTCGACAAGGAAGGCCTCCTGCAGTACCGTAAGTTGACGGAGCAAGGCGTCGGCCGGGCCCGGATACTCCCCGAGCAGGTCCTCGGCGGTCTTTTCCCCCGAAGAAAGCCCTTTCAGGAGCGAAACCCGCTCCGGGTCCCCGACCGCGTTCGCGATATTTTTACCGAGTATGAAATCCATAAGCATGGGAAGCCTCCTGTGACTCGACGTAACCACAGAATACGCTTTTCCCGTGTGAGTCCCGTTTCAAACGGGTAAGAAAACGGTTAAATCGGAGGAACGGCATGAGCGAAGATAAATGGCTTTTGGTTTGCGATATAGACGGAACCCTCATCCTTCCCGGGGAAAACAATCCCGGCCTCGAGGAATTCGCCCGTTTCCTTGAAGCCCGCCGCGACCGGATCGTGTTCGTGCTCAACAGCGGGCGTTCCCTGGACGAAATGGCGGAAGTGGCGGAAAACGGCCCCATTCCCCGTCCCGACTGGCTCGTATGCGGGGTGGGTACCGAACTCTACAGCGACTTCGACCCCGGCGCCCCGGATCGCGAATGGGAATCCCTGGTGATGGGAGACTGGGCCAGGGAGGAGATCCGCGAGGCGCTCTCGGACGTCGAGGGCCTCGAGGAGCAGGAAGCGTGGCTGCAGCACCACGCGAAGCTTTCTTATTATATCGACGCCTGGGACGCCGAGACCCAGGCCGCCCTGCTGGAGGAGCTGGACCGCAAGACCGCGCCCTGGACCGGGGCCTTCAAGAAGGTAACTACCCTCGACCGATATCTCGACTTGTTGCCTACCTGGGGCGGAAAGGGCGGGCCCATTCCGTTCCTCGCCGAACGGCTCGGCATTCCCCTTTCCCGGGTAATCGCGGCGGGAGACTCGGGCAACGACCGGGACATGCTGGACCGGGGATACCGCTCGATCATCGTGGCGAACCACGCGGAAGAGATAGGCGACCTGGTCGGCCGGGACGGGGTACACCTCGCCTCGAAGCCCGCCGCGGCGGGCGTGCTCGAGGGCCTTGCCCGGTTCGGCGTGGACTGAGGCGGGTCAGTCCCCGTCGCCGCTGAAAAGGTCGAGAAGATGACCGAACCGGTCCCTCTTGGTTTCGAGGTATGCCCGGTCGTGGTCGTGGGCCGGGAGTTCGTGGGGAACCCGCTCCGTGACGGTTATCCCCGCGCCTTTCACGTCGCTCACCTTTTCCGGGTTGTTGGTCATGAGCCGCACGCTGCGGACGCCGAGCTTGCGGAGCATTTCCGCGGGAACCCTGTAATCCCGCTCGTCCGCCTTGAAGCCCAGGGCGACGTTGGCGTCCAGGGTATCGTAGCCCCCGTCCTGCAGCGCGTAGGCGCGGAGCTTGTTCACGAGCCCGATCCCCCTGCCTTCTTCCTGATGGTAGAGCACCACGCCGCGCCCTTCCTTCTCGATCCTCTGGAGGGCATGGTGGAGCTGGGGTCCGCAATCGCAGCGGAGGCTGCCGAGGGCGTCCCCGGTAAGGCAGGCCGAGTGGATCCGGGTGAGTACGCCCTCGCCGTCGCCGATCTCGCCCTTGACGATGGCGATATGGTCTTTCCTGTCGCGGTTGTTCACGAAGCCGACGATCCTGAAGCGCCCGTATTCCGAGGGAAAGTCGGCGACCGACACGACGGCGACGCAAATCTCGAGGGCGCATTTTTCGCAGTCCATTCCGAGGGGGCAGGCGCGGAGCCCTTCGAGGTCCTGCGCGATGATTTCCTGTATATCCGGTGCATCCATGGCCCCAGTATAGCACGAAAAGGGGCAGGCTCGATCCCGAAGGAGGCGTTATGGAATTTACCGTAACCGACGCGGACATTACGGCGCTCAGGGTAGACGCCATCGTGAACGCCGCCAATTCATCCCTGCTCGGCGGGGGCGGCGTCGACGGGGCGATCCACCGGGCCGCGGGGCCCGGGCTTCTCGACGAATGCCGGCGGATAGCGGCGGGGAAGGGCGGCTGCCCCGCCGGGGAGGCGGTGATCACCGC
>QKCE01000177.1 GCA_003245785.1 Spirochaetales bacterium
GAACGACGAGTTTGACGGGTCGAAACTCGACCTCACGAAGTGGTCTTACCAAACCGGAACGGGGGCCGAATACGGCCTCGACGGCTGGGGGAACGCCGAAAAGGAATACTATACGGAGCAAAACGTGACCGTGAAGGGCGGCACGCTCAGGATCGTCGCCCAAGCCGAGCCGACGGAAGGAAAGCCCTACGCCTCCGGACGGATCCGCACGATGGGGAGCGACGGCAAGGCCCTATTCGCGACCCGGTTCGGCCGGGTCGAGGCGAGAATGAAACTCCCCGCGGGGGACGGGATATGGCCCGCCTTCTGGATGCTCCCCGCCGTCGATACCTACGGCGCCTGGGCCGCCTCGGGGGAAATCGACATCATGGAAAGCCGGGGGCGCCTCCCGAACCGGGTGTACGGAACCCTCCATTACGGACAAACATGGCCGGGAAACAAGTATACCGGCGACCGCTATTCCTTCCCCGAGGGAACCGACAGCCGGGATTTCCACCGCTATGCCCTCGAGTGGGAACCGGGGGAAATTCGATGGTACGTGGACGACGATCTCTTTTATAAAACCTCGTCCTGGTGGGGACAGGGCACCGGAGAACCGGACCCGTGGGCGTATCCCGCCCCCTTCGACGTGCCCTTTTACGTCCTCCTGAACCTCGCCGTGGGCGGCAACTTCGACGACGGAAGGGAGCCTTCACCGGCCGAACTCCCCGCGGTAATGGAAGTTGACTGGGTACGGGTATTCGAAAAGGAAGGCGGGTACGACATGAACGTGAAAAAACCCGTGCCGCCCCGGGACGAGGCCGCCTTCGAGGCCTTCGAAACCTTTGCGGGGGGGAATTATATCGCCGACCCGGACATGCTCGAAGCCGACGGCGAGGCGATGTCCTCGAACCGCATGGACATGAACGCCCGGTCCTGGTACTTCCTCGCCCTCTCGGAATTCGGGGGCAGGGCCGTCTCGTCCCTGAAGGACGGCGTGCGGGAAGCGGTACCGAAGGCCCCCGGAAGCGAGGTTCATTCCATCCAGCTCATTCAGCATCTCCCGATCGCCAAGGGGTACGATTACGTGATTGAATTCGACGCCTCCGCCGACGCGGAACGGACCATTGCGGTGAAGCTCGGGGGGGACGGGGACAACGGTTGGGCGGTCTACTCCTCCCAATACGCCCCGCGCCTCGGCCCCGAGACCGCGCGTTTCCGCTACCGGTTCACCATGGAAAACGCCACGGACCGCACGGCGCGGTTGGAGTTCAACCTCGGGAAAAGCGATATCCCGGTCAGGATATCGAACGTATCGGTGACGGTGACGGGACTGTAAGAGCCGGGGCAGGCCCCTCGCGCCGGTCTTGGCTCCCCGGCGCCCGGCGGAGCTCCCCGGCGCCCGGCGGAGATCCCCGGGTACCGGGAACCGCCCGGCACCCGACCACGCTTTCCGGCCGGCAAACCATGAGCCACGGGGCTCCACCCGAGCGGTCAACCTGTCCGTCTGAAGGAGGGGCGCCCGTCGGGCGAACGCGGCGGGAAGCATCGCCGCCAGGCCGCCTCACTTCCAGCCTTTCATGCCCTCCAGGTCGGACTCCGGGCGCTCGCCCCGGATCACCGCGATCACCGCGTCGGTCAGCTCCTCGGATATCGAGCCCGCGGCGAAATTGAGCATCGCCCGGAGGGGAATCTCCTCGGTCATGGTCTCAGCCATCTTCGCCTCCGGGGAGTCGGGGTCCAGATGCCCCAGGGACGCCTTGAAGGGCGCGGAAAGTATATCGGCGAATTTCGCCCCCACGGGGAAGGCCCGAAACTCCGGCAGGATCGAGTCCCGGTCGGGAAATGAGGGAACCGCCGTAAAATCCCGGACCGCGACCGGGGCCGAAACCCGGATATCCGCCGAGGAAGCCCCGACCGACACCGTAAACTCCCCTTCCTCGATCGTCCACGCCTTGCGCTCGGGGCTCCAAAAGGCCCAGGCGCGGAAATCCAGGGTCAGGCTCACGGTTTTCCTCTCTCCCGGCTCGAGGGACACCTTCTCGAAGGCCTTGAGCTCCTTCTCCGGGCGCGGAACCGAGCGCTCGACGTCCCCGACGTAGAGCTGTACCGCGATTTTGCCCGCCACGGGGCCCTCGTTCGTCACGTCCACGGTTACCGTCACGGGCTTCGAGCCGTCCACGGTGCCCGACGGAACGCGCAGGTTCGAGAAACCGAAGGCCGTATAGGAAAGCCCGTGCCCGAAGGGGAACAGGACCGGCGCCTTCTTCGTCTCGTAATGGCGGTAGCCCACGAACACGCCCTCGCGGTACTCCGTCATGCCCCGGCCTCCGGGATACCAAAGGTAGGCCGGCGTGTCCTCCAGGCGCAGGGGGAAGGTTTCCGCCAGGTGCCCCGAGGGGTTTACCCGGCCGAAAAGGACGTCTACCATCGCTCCCCCCGCGGCCTGCCCTCCGAGATAGCCTTCGACCACCGCCGGTACCCTGTCCAGCCAGGGCATGGCCACCGGGGCGCCGTTGCTCAGCGCCACCGCCACGTTCGGGTTCGCCCCGACCACCGCCTCGAGAAGCGCCGCGTGGGCTTCCGGCAGGTCCAGGTGGGTCCGGTCATAACCCTCGGACTCGATCCGGTCCGTAAGGCCCACGAAAAGCACGACCCGGTCCGCCGCGGCGGCCGCCTTACGGGCTTCCTCGATCAGGGCCGGGTCCGGTTTGTCGCCCTTCGACGAATAGCCCGCCGCGTAGATAAGCTCGAAGCCCCCGAGATTGTTCGCCTCGGTCCAGGGATCGTCCAGCCGGGTCGGCTCGATATGGGAACTGCCGCCCCCCTGAAAGCGGGGCTTCTTCGCGAACTCCCCGATAAACGCGATCTTCCCCTTGGGCTCCAGGGGCAGGAAGGAATTCTCGTTCTTCAGGAGGACGACCGACTCCGCGGCGACCTCGCGGGCAAGCCGGTGGTGGGCGTCGAAATCGGCCTTGAAGCCCTCCTTGCGGCGCATCGCGACCCGGGAAGCGAGGGCGAGAAGGCGCTCGACCGTCCGGTCCAGGACCGCCTCGCTCAGCCTCCCCTCCCGAACCGCCTCGACGATCGCCTTTTCGTGGCGGTGAGACGGGCCCGGCATCTCCAGGTCCTGTCCCGCCTCGAGGCCCGCCACGCGGTCGTTGCAGGCCCCCCAATCGGTCATCAGGACGCCGTCGAAGCCCCACTCGTCCCGAAGGACCTCCGTAAGGAGCCACCGGTTCTCCGAGGCATAGGTGCCGTTCACCCGGTTGTAGGCGCACATCACGGTCCAGGGCGCGGCTTTCCTCACCGCGATCTCGAAGGCGGGGAGGTAAATTTCCCGCAGGGTCCGCTCGTCGACGACGGAATCCGAAAGGAGCCGGTACTTCTCCTGGTTGTTCGCCGCGAAATGCTTCAGGGACGTCCCCACCCCTTCCGCCTGACAGCCCTCGATAAGGGCGGCGGCGAGCTCTCCTGCGACCAGGGGGTCCTCGGAAAAATACTCGAAATTGCGGCCGCACAGGGGGCTCCGCTTGATATTCACCCCGGGCCCGAGGATCACCCCCACGTCCTCCGCCAGGCATTCCCGGGCCACCGCCCGGCCGACCCGCTCGAGGCAGTCCCGGTTCCAGGTCGCGGCGAGGTTCGCCGCCGGGGGAAAGCAGGTCGCGGGTACGCTGTCGAAAAGCCCCGCCCCCTCGCCCGAGGGCTTTTGCTTCCGCAGCCCGTGGGGCCCGTCGGTCATCATCCAGGAAGGAAGGCCCAGCCGTTCCACCCCCCGGGCGTGCCACATATCGGCCCCCGCGCACAGCGAAGCCTTCTCCTCCAGCGTCAGCGAAGCGAGCAAATCGCGAAACATTCCGAACCCCCTTATTCTTCCTCGGGACGGAACACGCCCCGCCCGTAATCCTTTTTCACGTCCTGCCAGGGAAAGGTCCGCCCGTTCATCGCCACGTACACCCCGGGGGGCAGCAACCGGCTCGCCATGAAGGCCGAGCCCAGGTTGAAAGGCGCGTCGGAACCGAACACCTGGTAGGGAACCATCGCGCCGGTAAGCACGATCGTCTTGTTGATCCCCAGGGGACCGAGAAACCGGGCGGTCTCCGCCATGCGGTCCGTCCCGTGGGTAATCACGATCCGCCGCTCCGGCGCCCGCTCGCAAGCCTCGCGGACCAGCTCCCGGTGCGCGTCGGTCATGTGCAGGCTGTCGATCAGCTGCACGATCTCCAGTTCCACCGGGGACACGATCCGGGCCTTCGCGATAATCTCGGGCAGGTGGGAATCTTTGAAGGTCAGCTCCCCCCGGAGCTCGTCGTAATGCTTGTCGAAAGTGCCGCCGGTAATGATTATGCGCACGGGGTCGTCGTTCATGCCTTCATTGTGGCGCGGCGGGGGGCGGCAAGTCAAGGAAAGGAAGGCCGGGGCAGGTCGGGGGGCGAAGGGCATTGGGGCCGCCGCCGGAGCCCCCGGCGAGAAAGGACGCCCCGGGGCGACGGGGCGCCGGTCAGGATACACGGACAGGACGCGGGCCGCGCGATCATGGCCTGGAGGTCCCGCGGAACCGGGAAATAATCCTACTTACGGGGAAACCGCCGAGGCGGCGGCGTCGCCGAGGGCCTCCCGGATAATCCGGTCGCAGGTTCCGTCCGCCCACATGGACGCGAGGGCGCGGTCGAAGGCTTCCATGGCGGCCATGCCCCGGGGACTCGCGCGGGAAAAGGCGACGTAGGCGGGCCGCGAGCCCACCGGGGGCCGCACCTCGAAGGCCCGGTCCCAAAAGCCCGGGATCGGCCGCGACTCGTAGGCCAGGGCGATCGGGTTCTCGATAATCACCGCGAGCCTCCCGGAATCGAGCATCATCGCGAGTTGTGCCGTGGTCGCGGTCTCCACGAGCTTGAGCCTGCCCGTGGCCGCCAGCCGGTCGAATTCCTCCCCATAGGAAAAGCCCCGGACGGTACCCACCGTCTCGCCCGCGAGGGTTCCCGGGTCCCCGTCAAACCGGAAAGGATCTCCCTTCCGCGTAAAAAAACACTGTTCGTAATCCACGAGCTTCGTCTCGGGAAACGCGAGAAAACGCGGGCGATCCCCGGTATCGAGCACGTTGCATACCGCGTCCACTTCGCCCGTCCTGGCCATTTCGAGGACCCTCACGAAAGGCGCCTCGACGATTTCCATCGTGAGTCCCGCCCGGGCGAAGGCTTCCTTCAATAAAAGATAGTCGTAATAGTCCGGAAGGTCGTCCCGGGTACCGTGCCCGACCCGCACGACGGGGCCTGCCGGCGGTAACGGGGGACTGTCGGCGGGCAAGGCCGCGACGGCAAGGAAGAAGGCCAAAAACGGCATCGGCAGGAATACCGGACACCCGCGCCGCGGGACAACACAGGACATAGCGTAAGTATAATATACCGAACGCGTACGCGCACGGGGATTCCGGGCGGGCTTCCCGGGCGGGCCGGGGCCGGCAGGGGCAAGGACGGGCGCCCGACCGTAAAATCGGACGATTCCGTCCGGTATCACCCCGGGGCCTTAAAATAAAAAAAACCGCCCAAGGCAAGCCGGAGCTCGCCCGCGGGCGGTTTCGTCGGCGTAAAACGCCGTTCCCTTACTTCGCGCGCTCGGAGAAGGAGCCGTCGCGGGTATCGAGGAGGATGCGGGTGCCGATCTCGCAGAAGAGCGGGACCTGGACCACGAAGCCCGTGTCGAGGGTGGCGTTCTTGGTCGCCTTGCCCGAGGTATCGCCCTTGAGGCCGGGCTCGCAATAGGTGATCTCGCGCTCGATCAGGATGGGGAGGCTCACGCCGACGGGCTTGCCGTTGTAGAAGGTGAGCTCCACGACGAATTCGTCGCCGTCCTTGATGTAATTCGTGTTGTCGCCCAGGTCGTCCTTGGCGATCTCGAACTGCTCGTAGGTTTCCTCTTCCATGAAGACGTAGTTGTCGCCGTCGATGTAGGAAAGCTTGACCTTGTGCAGGTCGAGGTCCGCTTCCTGGAACTTTTCGCTGGAATCGAAACCGACGTCCATGGTCTGGCCGGTCACGATGTTCTTGATCCGGAGGCGGTACACCATGGAACCGCGTCCGCTTTTGTTGCCGAGCATGCGCTGTACGACCATGGGATCGTTTCCGTTCATGAATACGGTGCCTACCCGTAACTGTGAAGCTGCTAACATAGTATCTTCTCTCACAAAAAAAAAGGATTAAGGTGTATGCCGCGCCGGGCGGCAGACGTACATATTACCCCAAATCGGCAATGAATGTCATCAGGTTGGCGGCCAGGTTTCCGAGTTCCCGCGTTTTTTGGGCGAATTCGGCGAAGCCCGCTGCAAAAGTCGCCATTCCTTCCCCGGAATCGCCCGCCGCCTGCCCTGTCCTACCCTCTGCCGGGCGCAGGACGCCCAAGAGGTCCCCGGGGAAGGGCTCGACCCGCCCGGCGGGCGTTCCGGCCGCGGGGACCGCCACCCCGTTGAACCGCAGCATCAGCCGCTCCCACCGGGCGAAATCCTCCGGGGAGAATAGGGGGCGATACAGATCCAAAAGGGCGTAAACCTTGTCGAGGTGGCCCGCCCCCTCCCCGTCGGGCGAGGTGAAAGGGTAGCACTCCCAAAGGAAAGGCTTCCCGGCGAGAACCGCCCGCGCGAGGCTTTCCTCGCCCCGCACGACCGCGAAGTCCGAGCATGCCAGGAGGCGGTCCCACAGGGTTTGGGGCAGCATGGGGAGGGCGAAAACCGGGAAGGGACGGCCTGAACGTTCCCAAGCCGACAGGAAGGGCCCCAAGCTCCGGCCCGCGGCGGCGAGGACCAGAAGAGGGCGCCCGCGGGCAAACTCCGCCAAGTCGGAGACGAGGGGGCCGAAATCGTGCTCGTAGCTGAAAACGTGGACCCAAAACGCCGACTCGGGGGGCGCGTCGCCGAAGCCGTCGCCCCCGCGGCCGGGAAAGTCGGAAAGAATCGATTCGGCGCTCGCTCCGGGAATCGCCGACCCTAGCCCTATAAGCCCGGTGCCGGCGGATCCGGGGCCGCCCGGGTCACCTGCGGCGGACAGGGCCGCGCAGGCCTCGAGCACCTCCCGGCGGAGGGTGTCGCGTCCTTCGCCCGAGGAGGCCGAGGCCAGGGTCGCGAGAAAGTCCGGGTCCTGCACGAGGCCGCCCGTTCCGGGGCGGAAGCCGGGCATGAACACCGCCTTTTTCACCAGGGGGGAGCGGGTCAGGGACGGCAGGAGATGGTAATCCGCAGACCATGGTTCGGCGGTCAGGTATTCCAGGTCCACGAGAAGCCGGGGCTCCGGGTCGGTTTCGTCGAAAAGAAGCCTCTCGAACCAGTCGGGCCTCCCGCAGGCGTAACATTCAAGGACCGCCCGGGGCCGCTCCTCCCGGTAGCGGGCCAGGGCCCCGGCGCCGGGGTCGTCCCAGCGGGTCACTTCCCATTCGCCCACGGCCTGATAGCCCGCCCGGGAGTCTACGCCCGGGCAAATGCCGGCGAAGGCCCCCAGGTCGTCTATGACGAGCCGAAGGCGGGGCCGTTCCGGAAGGGCGGAGAGGGCGCGGGCGAGGCGATACACGAAGCCTATGTCGCCGAGGTTGTCCACGACGCGGCAGAGAATATCCACGGTCATGGGGCGATCCTATCAAAAAAACGGCCTTTTTTACACTCGGGAAGATGGGCTCATGGTATTATCTCCCTAGCGGACTCCCGGAAGGCGGGCGACTCATGGGCGCCGGCCTCGATACCCTCCGCGAAAAGAGGCGACCATGAAACGTTCCCCACGCTCGGGCCTCCCGGTTCCCGAAAACCGCATCTCCCTCCCGGCCGACATCAACGCCGAGGCCCCCTACGTCCTTCCCTGGGCGGGCTTCGACTCCGCCCTTACCCTGACCTTCGACGACGCCCAACCCTCCCACGCCGCCCACCTCGACGCGCTTACCGCCACCGGGGTACCCATGACCTTCTTCGTCAACGCGAACGTGGCCTTCCCGGGCTCGGATTCCGCCTGGAAGCGCGCGGTGGCCGCGGGGCACGAACTGGGAAACCATACCGCGAGCCATCCCCACCTTGCCCCGGGGAACCGAATGGGCGAGGGGGTCTTCGGGAAAGCCGGGGAGGATCCCGCCGGGGAACTCGAGCGTTGCGACCGGTTCATCCGCGAAACCGCGGGTCAAAAGGGAGTGTGGACCTTCGCGAGCCCCTACGGCGATACGGAGTGGGAACCCGTCGCGGCCCGTCGCTATCCCCTCGTGCGTTCCGTCGCCGAGGGAACCGTCGCCCCGGGAAGGGGAAACGATCCGTCCCATCTTCCCTGCCACATGGCCATGCCCGGGGAAACCGCCGCGGGCCGCTTCATCCCCCTGGTGGACGAGGCGCGATCGGACGGCGAATGGCTCATATTCTGCTTTCATTCGATTTTGCCCACCGAGGAAAACTGGTTCGCCGGGATCGGGATAGACGAGATAACCGCGACCGCGCGGCACGCCCTCCGGTCGGGCGACGTGTGGGCGGATACCTTCGCCCGGATCGGCGCCTACTGGCTCGCGCGAAACGCCTTCGAGTCGGCGAAATCTTCCGTCAGGGGTAAAACCCGCTCGTGGAGCTGGAAGGTCCCCGGGGGCTTCCCCGAAGGCACGTGGCTGCGCGCGGTTCCCGGTCGGGGAACCCTGGTCCAGGGCGGCGAGGAGCTGCCCCTCGCCCAGGGGGGATACGCGGAATTTTCCTTCGACGCGGGAGAACTCAGCTTCCGCCCGGAATAGGGGGAATTCTGCCGGTCTTCGCTGCCTCGGCGAACCACCGGCCCGAGGGACGTACCGCCCGTCCCTGGGTTTCGTAGTCGACCCCGACGAGGCCGAATCGCTTCGAAAAGCCCTCCGCCCACTCGAAATTGTCGGTGAGCGCCCAGTACATGTAGCCCTTCACGGGAATTCCCGCCCGGATCGCGTCGAGGACCGCCCCGAGATGGTCCCGGATATAGGCGATCCTGCGTCCGTCGTCCCCCGTCGCCATGCCGTTCTCGGTCACCAAAAGGGGCTTCCCGAACCGGCGCCAGGCATGGGAGAGGGCGACCTTGAGGCCTTCCGGGCGTATGGACCAGCCCATGTCGGTAACCGGGTCGCCGTCCCGGGCGGTCCGGAGGGAAAAGCCCTTCACGTAATTGGGCCCGTAATAATTGATGCCGACGAAATCCACCGAGTCGCGGGGAATGCCCGCGAACGCGAAGCCGTTCATGTGGGCCGAAACGAGCCCGGCGAGGGCTTTCTCCTTCAGGCACGGGGGATGCCAGGGAAGGACGTACTGATAGGCGTGGGCGAAGCCGACCCGCGCCCCCGGAACCGCCTCCCGGAGGATACCCGAGGCGAGCCGGTGCATGGCGGAAAGGGTCCCAAGGGCGCGGAGGAATTCGGCGTAATTTTTCCTGAAAGGCGGGAAGGTGCCCGCGAGGTAGGAGCAGCTCGCGAGAATGCCGGGCTCGTTGACCGTGACCCACCAGGAGGCAAGGTCGCCGAGCCGTTCCGCGACGAGGCGGACGAAGCGGCCGAACTCCCGGAGAACGGTCCCCCTCGCGGAAAGCCCGCCTTTGGCGGCGAGCCAC
>QKCE01000149.1 GCA_003245785.1 Spirochaetales bacterium
GTGCATAACAGCGCGAGGAGCCAGTTCGCGGAGGAATATGCGCTCCGTTTCGCGAAAACCCTCAGAAAGGATATCCGCGCGGAAAGCGCCGGTCTTGAACCGGGAGAACTCAACCCCTACGTGGTCAAGGCGCTCAAGGAAGACGGCATCGACATTGCCGGCAAAAAGACCCGCTCGGTAATCGACCTTTTCAACGCGAACCGCGAGTACGAGTACGTCGTTACCGTATGCTCCCGGGAGGCGGAAGAACGGTGTCCCGTTTTCCCGGGCATCTCCAAGAGGCTCAACTGGCCTTTCGAGGATCCCGCGGACTTCACGGGAACCCCGGAAGAAATCGCGGAGAAAACCCGGATTCTCCGGGACAGGATAAAGGGCAAGGTCGAAGCCTTCGTTCGCTCCATCGAGGGGTAACCGGGCCGGCTCACGGCGCATGAACCGGCGGCCGAAAAGACCGGGGATTCCCTGACGCAAAAAAAACCAATTTCCCCTTGCAATATTATAAAGGTACCTGTATATTAATAATAACAAAGGTACCTTTATATTTTATTGAACGAGGAATGTATATGGACACTACGAATGAAACGCTATTGAACGCCTTGCAGCGACTGGAATGGCTCCTCCGCCGCCACCATCTGCGGAGCGCCCGCGACCGGGGCCCCATGTCGAGCCCCCGACGGGGCCAGGGAAGAATCCTTTCCCTCCTGAAAATCAAGAACGAGATAAGCCAAAAGGACCTTGCGGCGATTTTGGACATCCGCCCCCAATCCCTCGGGGAACTTCTCGCGAAACTCGAGAAGGCCGGCTTCATCGAGCGCACCCCCTCGGAATCCGACCGCCGGGTCATGGAAATCCGTCTTACCGAGGCGGGCAAGGCAGCCGCGGAGGAAGAACCGGAGGGCGACGACCTGGGCGGTATTTTCGAATGCCTCGAGGAGAGCGAGCGGGAAGCCTTCGCGACCTATCTGGAACGGCTCATCGCACGGCTCGAGGAAATGTCCGGCGAGGGTTTCGATCCGGGCCAGGACGAATTTGACCGTCTACGGGAATTCATGGGCGGCTTCGGTCGCCATGGGGGCTTTGGGCACGGCGGTCCGGGCGGCCAGGGCGGTCCGGGCTTCGGCGGCCCCGGGTCCGGACGCCACGGCAATGGAGGCGGGCATGGCGGAAACCGGTGCGCGGGTTACGGAAGCCAGGGGTTCGGGCCCGGAATGGGCCTGCGGGGCTTCATGAAGCAACGCGGCGAATGGTGCCTCCGGTAAGGCGAGCGGGTAAGGGGCCAGGGCATTCCGGGATACCCCCAGACCCGGCTTGGCCCCGGATGCCTCGGGAGACCGGACCGGTAAACCGGGCATCGCGTACCGGCAGACGATTGCGTGCCGACGGCCGGGCGGGCGCCGGCGGCCGGTCGCGTCCGACCCGAACGGGCTTTCCCATTTGACACATTGCACACTGAGGGCATAATATGTGACATTATGTTCCTATTCGAAACCCTCTCTTTTTCCACTATTCTCATGTGGTTCGCCGTCCTCGGCGCCCTCATGTTGCTGAACGAACTCGCGCGAGCGAACAAATGGCTGTCCCTCGCCCTGTTTCTCCTCCTGCCGGCGGTCCTCACCGTTACCGTCTGGCCCCGCACCGCGGGCCCCGAGACCTCGGTCGGAACCTGGTTCCACTGGGCGAAGGTCTATTCCGCCCTCGCGGGCTGCCTCGGCTTCCTCGCCATCCGTTACGTGAAGGGCGCGGCCGACAAAAAGTGGGTTCTTTGGTTCCCGCCGGCCATTCTCGCCCTGAATATCCTCGAGGCCGTCATCCGCGACTTCCAGGTATCGGGCCTCAACGGGTACTTCGACGGCATGCTCCTCCAGGGCGGTCCCTGGAACGTCATGAACGGCGTCGCGGGACTCCTCAATATCGTGACCATCTCCGGCTGGGCGGGCATTTACGTTTCCCAGAAGGGCAAGAAGAAGGACATGGTATGGCCCGACATGCTCTGGTTCTGGGTTATCGCCTATGACCTCTGGAACTTCACCTACGTCTATAACTGCGTGCCCGACCACAGCTTCTACGCCGGCGCCGCCCTGCTCATCTCCTGCACCATTCCTGCCTTCTTCCTGAAAAAGGGCGCCTGGCTCCAGCACCGCGCGCAAACCCTCGGGTTCTGGATGATGTTCGTCATGACCGTGCCCTCCTTCGTGGACACCTCCGCCTTCGCGGTAAAGTCCTCGCATTCCGTCGCAGCCCTGTGGGTCATGAGCTCCCTTTCCCTCGCGGCAAACCTGGCCGTCGCGATATACCACTTCGCGAAGGTCCTCCGCAAAAAGAAGAACCTCTGGACGGAAGAAATCCACGACGACCTGGACGCGTACCGCGAACTGAAGGACGCTTAAAAAAAAGCCGGAACCGGCCCCGCTTCGTCATTCAAAATACGCGAACCGAAAACAATGAGCCGCGGGCCGGAACCCCGCGGTTTTTTTTGTCGCGTGAGGCTATAATGAGACGCCTGTCCTTCGGGTACCAATCAAGGGGGAAACCATGGATTTCGGCGCCACGCTCTACGTGAAAGACAGCGTCCTTGCCGCGGAAACCTATTGCGCGGCCTTTGGCCTGACGGTCGGCTACAAAGTGAAAAACGACGACGGGACCTACCTGCACGCGGAGCTGGGAAAGGACGGAACGGGCTTCGCGGTCAGCGAGTCCCGGGACGCCAAGGCCGCGCAGGACGCGCTCGAGGCGGGCCAGCCGGTGACGAGCCTGGGGATAAGCCTGGAAAGCGACGAGGACCTGAAAAGGGCCTACGCCATGCTGTCCGAAGGCGGTCACGTGCTGCGCGAGCTCGGCCCGCTTCCCTGGACGCCCCTGTCGGCGGACCTGGTGGACCGTTTCGGGGTCTGCTGGTATCTCTACGTATCCCAGCACAGGCCGGATTGACCGGACGCCGATAGGCTTCGGCGTTTAACCGCCCGGCGGGAGAACGGCATATATTTCGCCGCAACGCTACCTGACAGACTGAGGGTTTCCCGAAAGCCCGAATGAAGTCCGCCCCGGATACATGCCTCCACGCGCGCCCCGTCCCCGCTTCTCCCGCATTCGCCCCTGACGGGACTCCCTTGCCGCGGCTGCGGCCTCCGCACGCCCGCCCACCGACGGATTCCCTGCCTCGATTTTTTCTTTTTTTTCATCTTTCCCTTGACGTCTGTTGTGTCTTGGTGTATTAGTTATATAAGACACTAACACGGGAGGTCATTTTGAGCGATTTTGACGCGAACGTGCCGATCTATCTGCAAATAATGCGGGGGATCAAGCGCGCCATAGTGACCGGCGAAATTGCGCCGGGGGACCGCCTGCCGTCCGTACGGGAACGCGCCGAGGCCTTGACGGTGAATCCGAACACGGTCCAGCGGGCGTATCAGGAACTCGAACGCGAGGGCGTAAGCGAGACCAGAAGGGGAACGGGGACATTCATCGTGGAAAAAGAAACGTTGATCGGCGAACTGAAAACCGAGATGGCCCGCGGGGTCATCGGCACTTTTATAGAGGGCATGCGCTCGTTGGGGTTCAGCGACGACGGGATAATGGAACGGCTCGGCGCGGAACTGACCGCCGCCGGCAACGACGGGGGGAAACGCTGATGGCGGCGATACTCGAAACCAACGGTCTGAAGAAGAACTTCTTCACGAAGAGCGCCCTCAGGGGAATAGACCTCAAGGTCGAGAGCGGCCGAATCCTGGGACTCATGGGTCCGAACGGCTCGGGCAAGACGACCCTGCTGAAGATTCTCGCGGGGCTCCAGAAGCCCACCGCCGGGGACTTCAGCGTGACCGGCGTGGGCGGGGGCTACGGCACCAAGGGCCTCGTGTCCTTCCTCGCCGACCGGAACACCCTCTACCCCTGGATGCGCGCGATCGACGCGATCGATTTTTACGGCGATTTCTTCGCGGACTTCGACCGGGCCAAGGCGATGGACATGCTTTCCTTCATGAAGCTTTCCCCCACCGCCCGGGTAAGGGAAATGTCCAAGGGGATGATCGAGAAGCTCAACCTCACCCTCGCCTTCTCGCGCCGCGCGAAGCTCTTCCTGCTGGACGAGCCCCTGGGCGGCGTGGACCCCGTGGCCCGGGAGCGGATCGTCTCGACGATCATCAGGACCTGGACCGAGGATTCGGCGATCATCGTGAGCACCCACCTCGTGAACGACGTGGAGCGCCTCTTTAACGACGTGGCCTTTATCGACGACGGCGAGATCGTGCTTTCCGGCGACGCGGAGACCCTTCGGGCGGAACGCGGGAAGTCGATCGACCAGCTCTATATCGACCTGTTTTCGGACCGGTAACGGAGGGACGACCAATGTACGAAATAATCAAATACCAGCTGAAGAACCGGAAGTCCACGATACTTTTCCTGCTCGCGGTTTTCTCCGGGCTCAACCTTATCGCCTGGGTACTCGAGGCGGTGAAGATCCTCAACGGGGACTTCCTGCACGTCGCGAACCCCGGCTTCTGGATTCCCGTCGCGATCGCAGTCCAGGGAATCACCACGGTGGTCATGTTCTTCCAGTGCTCCTCGGGGCATTCGAAGGACCTTCTCTACAAGGACACGAGTTACCTTCTCCTTACGGTTCCCCGCCGCGGCTGGGAAATCCTCGGGGGGCGTTTCGTCGCCGGCCTCGTCGAGTTCGCGGCCTACGCCGTCCCCGTGGGGATATTCATGAGCGTGCACGCCGCCATGGGGGCCTGGGCCACGGGCCGCGGGGTCAGCTTCTTCGGCGCCCTGGCCTTCATGTACCGCCAGGCCTTCGTCGTGAACCTCGTGCCGATGCTCCAGATGGTACTGCTCGCGGTACTCGGCTTCCTGGCCACGGGCTTCATACTCACCTTCGCGACCGTGGCCTCCCGTTCCCTCGTGAAAAACCGGCGCGCCGCCACGGCCCTCTCGATCGGCCTTTTCGTCCTGGTGTCGAACTGGGCGATGCGTCTCGGTTCCTTCGTGAGCGACCGCTTCCGCTGGTACTTCCCCGTGAGGCTCAGCCTCGAAGGATCCTTCGGGGCGGGAAGGCTCTCCTTCGAGGGGGCGCCCGTCTCGAACACCTTCAACGTGCCCATCGCGGCGGTGCTCCTCATGTGCCTGCTCGCCACGGCCCTGTTCGCCGCGGCTTCGTGGCTGATGGAAAAGAAGGTGGAGGTGTAAGGCGAAAAAAAAGGTTCCTCCGGGATCGTCCCGGGGAACCTCTGGTACCTCGCCGCGGCGGGGAGCGCGCGGCGTCGGCCGGCTTACATATGCCGTTCGAGCATGGTTTTGATGCGGTCTTTGCTCATGAAGCCGACGGCCCGGTCAACGGACTCGCCCTTCTTGAAGACGATCATGGTGGGGATGCTGGAAACGCCGAACTTGATCGCGAGGTCCTGCTCGTCGTCGACGTTGAGCTTGGCGATCACGGCCTTGCCGGACAATTCGGGCTCGAGCTGCTCTAGCACCGGGCCGAGCATCTTGCAGGGCCCGCACCAGGGCGCCCAGAAGTCCACCAGGACCGGGACGTCCTGATTGATAACCTTGTCGAAACTGCCCGCGTTTGTATGAAGAACAGCCATGTATGCCTCCTGATATCTGCGTTATACGTACAGTATACGAAAAAAGGGATGCCTAGTGGAGTAACTTTATCACAAATTGGCGAGTTCGTACAAAAACAGGGTCGCGGCCTGGGCCACGTTGAGGCTTTCCACGTCGCCGGTACCCGGGATGCGCACGAGATGGTCGCAGGAGGATTTCACTTCGGGGGAAAGGCCGGTTTCCTCGTTGCCCATGACGATGAGGACGCCCTCTCCTGATTCAACGAGGTCGGGGAGGTCCCTGAGGCGGTTTCGGGCCCGGTGGTCGGCGCCTACCCGGGTCATTTTGCCCGCGACGGCCCCGACGAGCCAGGCGGCGGAGGAAACCCGCCAAATTTCGACGAACTCCATGCCGCCTTCCGCGACGCGCCAGGAGCTCGTGGTAATCTCGGCCTGCTCGTCGTCCTCGCCGATGACGATCCTGGTAACGCCGAAAAAGGCGGCGCTCCGTACGATGGCCCCGAGGTTGTTCGCGTTCCCCACCCGGTCGAGGGCGAGGATCCGTTCGCCCCGGGCGACCCAGTCCTTGAGGGTATCGAAATCGAGCCGGGGAATTTCCGGCTCGGCGACCATGGCGACCACGCCCTGGTGGTGCACGCTCTGGCTGAGCTTCTCGAGCTCCTCGGGCGACTCGACGAGCCGGTATATCTTTCGTTCCGCCGCGAGGGATTTGCAGACCGGCCCGAAAAAGCGGGCGCGGTCCTGGGTAAAAAATAGGCGCTGAATGCGTTCGGGATGCCGTTCCGCGAGGGCTTTCACCGCGGCGAACCCGCATACGGCGAGCTCGCGGCGCTGTTTGTTCTTCATGGGACCTCCTGGGTCGCTTGAGCGCGGGACAAACCGCGTCTGGGAAATTGTAACAGATTTCTCGTCAAATTTCTCTTGACCTAAAAGAGGAGGATCGCTATCTTCTCGTTACCGAACATTCGGTAACATATTTTGAACGGCGTCGGCCCTCCAAGGGTAACACCCGACGGGAGGCCAATTGTTATATTCGTGCGGGAAAACGATGATCCGGGAAAAAACTTCGAGAAAAAGGCAAATCGTGGATGCGGCCTTCGCCCTTACCGGCGAAACCGATGGCTGGACGCTTTCGGAAGTCGCGGGGCGCATCGGCGTTTCGAAAACCGCGCTTTACCGGCACTTCCGGAACAAGGAAGAGATCGAGGAAGCCATGACCGGGGAATTCCGCGAAACCCTCCTCGAGGCGATCGAGGGCCAGCCGGGTTCCGGGGACTTCCGGTCCAGGTTCAGGGCATTTTTCCGGGATCACGAAGGCTATCTGGGTTTCTTCATGATACGGCTTTTCGCCCGCGCTTCCTTCGACCAGGAAGTCTACTCGTTTCTCGTGAGCCGTTCCGGGAGGATGGCCGCCTTCAACGGGTGGCTGGCCGGGGCCGGCGAAGAACGCCGGGAAAGGATCTTCGCCGGGGCGCTCAAGACGGTGGTCTCGGTCATCCTCGCGAGCGTGCCGGAACCCGAGATCGAAGCCCTTCAGGACGAGCTCATGGCTATCACCGGCCGGGGCCTTCCGGAATTGACGGTCCCGACGGAGGAACGGCTCGCCGAGCTTGACCGGCTGGCCGCCATACGGCCCGGGGAGATAACCGAGGAGACCCGGATCTTCGAGGCGATCGCGGGAAGCATCCGGGAACACGGAATCGCGGGAACCACGATCGAGCGGATCGCGGAACGGATGGGGATGGCGAAAAGCTCCCTCTATTTCTACTTTCCGGCCAAGGCGGACATGCTCGACGAGCTCGTGAAGGCGGAGACCTCCGCCATCCTTGGCCTCTGCGAGGACCGGGCGGCGGCGGGGGAGACCCTCGCGGAACAGCTTTATTCGGTGATGGCGGTTCAGGCGAATTACCTCCTGGCGAAACCGGACCTGTTGCCGGTTTTCAACTGGATACGGTTCGAGACCCTGAGGGAAAAGCACCGGGGAACGCCGCCGGACCATCCCGGCGAGGATTTCGTCGCGAGGTTCCGCATGGGCGATCTCTTCGGGGACGACTCGCCCATGGCGCGGACGCGGATGCTGGCCATTTTGAAATGGGCGGGCATTCTCGCCACGAGCGCCGTCATACAGGGGGTTCGGCAGAAAGAATCCCCGGACCGCATACGGAGGAGCGTAAGGTACCTGTTCGAAAGCATGCTCGCCGGGGATGACCTCGCCGCGAGGGAAATGTTCGATCGCCCGCGCTGACGGGCGCGGGGTCGAGCGAAAAGCCGGTCACGGACCGGCGAAACAGCAATGATCAGTTCAACGCAGTAATAAGGAGCTTTTACACATGACTAGACGTTTTATCGGCCGCGCGGCCCTCGTCGCCTGGCTTGCCTCGGCCTTTTTCGCGATAACCCCGCTTAACGCGGAAGAGGCGGTCAGGACATTGACGGTCGACGATGCCGTGTCCCTCGCCATGGAGAACAATATCCAGCTTCAGTCCCAAGCCATAGACTTGCGCATGAAAAAGCGCGACGCGGACTTCGCGTGGAACGCCTTCGTGCCTTCCGTGCAGGCGACGGGCACCCTGTTCCGCTCGAACATGGACGAGGTATCGGGCTCGGTCACGTATTTCAATCCCATGACCATGAGCCTCGATTCCGTTTCCTATACCCAGGAACTCGAGGAAAAGGACCGGTGGCGCGCCATGGCGGGGCTCTCCGCGACCCTCAACCTGAACGCGGCGCTTTTCGACGGCCTCAAGGCGACCCGGCAGGGCTACGAGTCCGGGCTTATTTCCTGGGAACAGGCCAGGCAGCAAACCGAGCTGAACGTCAAGAAGGCGTTTTACGGCATCCTCGTGCAGGAAGAGGCGCTCAAGCTCGCCAAGGACAAGCTCGCCACCAGCGAGGAGCGGCTTCGCCAGACCCAGACGAATTTCAGGAACGGCCTCGTGCCCGAGCTCGCCTACCTGCAGACCCAGCTCGGCGTGGAAACCCAAAAGCCCGCGATCCAGGAAAGCGAGCTCGGCCTCGCGCAAAGCAAGGCGATGTTCACCTTCCTTATCGGGCTTCCCGTGGGAACCGCCGTGGAATTGTCGGGCTCCATCGACCCGAAACTCGACGCCTACGACGCGGACGCCCTGGTGCGCGACCATCTGGCGGACCGGCTCGACCTCGCCGCGCTCCGGAAGGGCACGGAGCTCATGAAAACCCAGCTCCGGGCAACGAAACTCCAGATGTACACGCCGAGCCTGTCCTTAAGCCAAAGTTTCTCGCCCGCCCTCTCGGCGATCGACGCGGACTGGCTCGACGGGGACAACTGGACGGACTCCTCTGGCGGCTTCAGCGCCACCCTCGCGTTCAACCTAACGAACGCCCTGCCCTTCTCGTCCCAGGGCCAAAACCTGCAGGACCTGAAAGACAACGTCGCGAAAATGGACCTGACCTGGAAACAGGCGGCGGACAACGCGGAGCTCGAGATCCGCAACCTGGTGCGGAAGCTCGACAAGTCCCGCTCCTCCATCCAGGCGATGGAGCTCAACGTGAAGATCGCCGAGAAGGCCTACGGCTTGAGCGAGCAGGGATACAGGGCGGGCACCATCGAGTGGCTCGACCTGAAGGACGCGGAAAACACCCTCATGCAGGCGCGCCTCGGTGTCCTGAGCGAGAAGTTCACGTACCTTTCCACCCGGCTCGACCTCGAGACGGCGACCAATACCAAACTGAATTGAACAAGGCAAGAAGGAGAAGATAAATGAAAATCAATACGAACGGGCCCGCAAAGGCGGCCCTTATCATCCTCGCCGCGGCTTCCCTCGCGGCCGCCCTGACGGGCTGCAAGCCCAAGGACGACAAGGAGGCGAAAGCCGACGCGGCCGGGGAAGTGAAGACCCTTTTCGCGGTCTCCACTATCAAGGCGGCCAGGGGCGAGCTCAAGGACTACCTCGAATTCGGCGGCGACGTGTCCGCGAAGACCAGCGTGAGCGCCCTCCCCGACGCGGCGGGCAAGATCGCCGAGGTTCGCGTCTCCGTGGGCGACCGGGTCGAGAAGAACCAGGTCCTCGCCTACGTCGACCCCTCGCGCCCCGGGATGACCTACGAGCTTTCCGCCGTGAAGGCCCCGGTCGCCGGCACCGTCACCGCCGTGAACGTGGTCGTGGGTTCCATGGTGAGCCAACAGCTCGCGGTGGCGACGGTGAGCAAGATCGACGCGCTCCAGGTCACCATGAACGTGCCGGAGCGTTACGTGTCCAAGATAAAACTCGGCCAGAACGCCGAACTTCGCTTCGACGCCTGGCCGGGTACGGTATTCCCCGCCAAGGTGAGCGAGGTGAGCCCGGTACTCGACTCCTCCTCGCGCTCCATGTCCGTGAAGCTCGAGCCCGCCTCGAACGACGGGAAGATAAAGGCGGGCATGTTCGCCCGGGTAAAGCTGATCACCGACACCAAGACCGATATCGTGATCCTGCCCGAATCCTCGGTGATCGCCCGCTTCGGCGAGGACTGCGTCTATACGGTTTCGACCGACGAATCCGGCCAGTCGGTCGCGCGCCGCCAGGTCGTCACACCGGGAATCCGGGTGGACGACAAGATAGAGATCCTCTCCGGCGTGAAAGCCGGGGACGAAGTCGTCGCCCGGGGACAGACCCTCCTCGAGGAGGGCTCTCTCCTGAACGTGGTGTCCCGCCTCGAACCCATTTCCGGATCGGAGAATAACTGATGAGCATAGCCAGAACAGTCGTATCGCGGCCGACCACGGTCATGATACTTTTCGTGATACTCACGGCCCTGGGGATCTTCGCGTCGAAAGACCTTCCCCTGGACCTGCTGCCCGACATCGAGCTCCCCTACGTGGCGGTAAGCACCACCTATATCGGCGCGGGCCCCGAAGAGGTCGAGAAGCGCGTCACCCGTCCCCTGGAGAGCGTGCTCTCCGGCGTGTCCGGCATCGAGTACCTGGGTTCCCAGTCCTCCACGAGCTCGAGCCTCGTGTTCATCCAGCTCACCTACGGCAGCAACCTCGACGAGGCGATGAACGACATCCGCGGCAAGCTCGACTACGCGAAGAGCATGCTCCCGGACGACGCCTCCACGCCGATGGTTTTCAAGATGGACCCGAACATGATCCCGATCATGAACTACGCCATCAGCGGGAACCGTTCGCCCGAGGAACTCAGGCAGTACGCCGACGACCTCTCGCCCAAGCTCGAGCAGATCGACGGCGTGGCCTCGGCGTATATCCAGGGCGGCCGCGAAAAGGCCGTCATCGTGGAGATTCCCCGGGATCGCCTCGAGGCCTACAACCTGACGATCACCCAGATCGGCCAGATGATCGGCGCGCAGAACATCCAGATCGCCGGCGGCTCGATTACCGAGGGCGACTATAACTACACGATCAGCACGGTCGGCGAGTACCGGTCCATCGAGGACATTAAGGACACGGTTATCTCCTACAAGACCGCCGGTTCCGCCGCGGCCGCCATGGCCGGCGGCCCCATGCCGACCCTCGCGACCGTGAGGCTCCGTGACATCGCCGACGTGTACGAGGGCTACAAGGAAGAAACCTCGCTCTATTACCTGGACGGAAAGGCCTGCGTGCAGCTGGCCATCCAGAAGCAGAGCGGCAAGAATTCCGTGCAGACCGCCAAGGCCGTCAAGGCGAAGATGGCCCAGATCATGAAGGATGCCCCCTCGGACATCGAGATCACCGAGACCATGAACACCACCGACATCATCCAGCGCTCGGTGGACCAGGTTTCGTCGAGCGCCATGCAGGGCGCGATTTTCGCGGTATTGATCCTGTTCCTCTTCCTCCGGAGCTTCAGGACGACCCTCATCATCGGGCTCACCATCCCGATCTCCCTCATCGTCACCCTGGGCGTCATGTTCTTCTCGGGGATGACCCTGAACATCATGACCCTCGCGGGGCTCGCCCTCGGCGTCGGCATGCTCGTGGACAACTCCATCGTCATATTGGAGAACATCTACACCTACCGGGAAAAGGGCGCGAAGCCCAAGGCCGCCGCGATCCTCGGCTCGTCGGAAATGCTCATGGCCATCACGGCCTCGACCCTCACGACGATCTGCGTATTCCTGCCCCTCATCATGTACAAGAGCCAGCTCGGGGTGATCGGCGAGATCTTCCAGGGCCTCGCGTTCACCGTCGTGATCTCCCTCGTATGCTCCCTCGTGGTAGCCGTGGTGCTCGTGCCGGTCCTTTCCAGCAAGTATTTCAAGATTTCCACGAGGAAGGACCGCGTCGTTTCCGGCTTCCTCGGAAAGGTAAACGGCGCCTTCGACCGCTTCTTCGACGCCCTGGACAACGCGTATTACAAGGCGGTCCGCACGGTCATCAAGCACAAGGTCAAGACGGTATTGGTGATTTTCGGGCTCTTCGCGGGCAGCCTCGCGATGATCCCGGTGCTCGGCTTCGTGTACATGCCCGCCTCCGCGGCGGATTCCGTGGTGGTGGACGTGAGCCTCCCGGTAGGCACCAAGCTCGAAACCACCGAGGCGGTCCTCCACCAGCTCGAGGCCCTCGTCGAGTCCGAGATCAAGGGCTACAAGGACATTACCGTCCTCGCGGGCACCTCCGGCAGCTTCGGGCTCGGTTCCGCGAGTTCCTATACCGGTCAGCTCACCATCAACCTTCCGCCCCTCAAGGACCGGATCGACGGCGAGGACGCGATCAAGGAAAAGCTCCGCGCCCACTTCGACGACATTCCCGGGGCGACCTTCTCCTTCGGTTCCTCCGGCGGCATGAGCGTCGGCGGCGGCTCCTCCGCCGTGAACGTCAAGATCAAGAGCGAGGACATGGACAAGGCCAAGGCGACGGCCTACGCGATCCGGGACCTCCTCAAGGACCAGGCTTCCGATTACGTCACGGACCCGCAAATTTCCATGAAGGAAGGGCTCCCGCAGGTCAACATCGTGATCGACCGCGACAAGCTCTACAGCCTCGGCCTGAACGTGTATACCGTCGGCCAGGAAATCCGCGCGAACATCGCGGGCACCACCGCCTCGCGTTACCGCACGGGCGGCGAGGAGACCGACATCGTGCTCATGCTCGCCGACGCGGATAAGTCCCAGCTCGCGGACCTGGAGCGGATCTTCGTGACGACCTCCCAGGGCCAGCGCATCCCGGTGTCGAGCTTCGCCCGCTACGAGGAAGGCGTGTCGCCCATCAGCATCGCCCGCGAGGACCAGAGCCGCATCATCAGCGTGACCGCGGGCTCGGCCCCGGGCGCGTCGATCACCGACGTGCAGACGAAGGTCGAGGCCCTCGTGCAGGCGAACGTGCCTTCGGACCCGGACGTCAGGATCGAGTACGGCGGGGACTACGAGGACCTGATGAAGGCGATCAAGCAATTCGTGGTGATCATCCTGATGGCGATCATCCTCGTGTTCGCGGTCATGGCGAGCCAGTTCGAGTCGCTCCTCGACCCCTTCATCGTGCTCTTTACCCTGCCCCTGACCGTTATCGGCATCGTGGTCATCTACTTCCTCGTCGGGGACCCCCTGAGCGTCCTGACCGCGGTCGGGCTCCTGATCCTGGTCGGCATTATCGTCAACAACGGCATCGTGCTCGTGGACTACACCAACCTTCTCCGGAAGCGCGGCTACGCCCTGGCCGACGCCTGCGCCGAGGCCGCGAGAAGCCGCCTGAGGCCGATCCTCATGACGACCCTCACGACCGTCCTCGGACTCACCCCGATGGCCTTCTTCCCGGGCGAGGGCTCGGAGATGGTCATGCCGATCGGGCGCACCGTCCTCGGCGGCCTTTCCTTCGGCACCCTGATGACCCTGTTCCTCATGCCGGTGCTCTACTACATCTTCAACCGCATCCGGGAGAAGAGGGAAGAAAAGAAACAGCTGAAACTCGAGGCGAAACTCGCCCTCGAAGGGGGTAACGCATGAACCGGATAGAGATAATTTACAGCCAGCCCCTGGAGGAAGACATCTTCGCGGCGATCAAGGACGTGCCCGAGGCGAAGTTCTTCACCATCGTGCCGGGCGTCCACGGCAAGGGCTATTCTACGCCCAAGATGGGCGACCCCGTGTGGCCGGAACTGAACAACCTGATGCTGATCTACTGCGAAAGCGACCATGCCGCCGAGGCCATCGAGCGCGGGGTGGGGACGGTACGGGAACGATACCCCAACGAGGGCCTCGCGCTCTTCCGCCTGAAGGCTTAAAAGGAAGCCCCGAGCCCGCCTGAACCGTGGGTTCCCGGCTTCTGCCCGGGCGCCACGCCCGGGCTAAAAAACGAAAAGGCACGCCGCCGGTCTTCCGGCGCGTGCCTTTTTTGTTTCCCGAAGCGGGACGCTACCTATCGAAGGGAAGCCAGCCGCCCTGGGCGGACTCCCGGTCCCGGAGCGCCTTCCAGGCCCGGAGCGCCTCCCGGGCGGACTCGAAGGCGATGGGCGCGGTCTCTATCTCGTCGGGCATGATGATATGGAAGGCCGCGACCTCGGAATAGTCGGGCCGGATCTCGTCGAGCGTCCCGTCGAACCTCGCGCGAAAGTAAAAGTCGCAGGTCTTGTAGGTCACGTTCTTGTATTCGTACTCGTTGGGCCAGGAACCGATAAAGGTAAGCTCGCCGACGGAGAGGGAGGTTTCCTCCCGGCATTCCCGCACGGCCGCGTCCTCGGCCCGCTCGTCGGGGTCCACGAAGCCGCCGGGGAGGGCGAGCATGCCCATCGCGGGCTCGTGGTTCCTCACCAGCATCAGCACGCCGCCCTCTATCTCGACGATCACGCTCGACGAGGTGGCCACGTTGTGGAAATAGGTAAAAAGGCATACCGGGCAATACCAGAATTTGCGTTCGCGGTACTGATATCCGATAGACCCGCATCGGGGGCAATATTTCAGGCTCGCAGGCTTCATGCGGTCCCATCCTTAGGCGCGCGATAGGTAAACGAGAAGCGCCGCGGCTAACGGCGCGATTAGTATGAGTATACGCTCCCCCATTCCCGATTTCCAGTGAAGGAACCTCGAATTCTTCCCCGTACCGTAATACCGCGCGTGGATCGCCTCGGCGAGCCGTTCCGCCCGGACCAGGGTCCGGAGCATGAGGGGAACGAACAGCGACGCCGCCGAGCCAACGGCGGCGAATAGCCCTCGCCCCTTGGCGGAGGGCGCGCCCCGGATGAGCCGGGCGGTCGCGATCCGGGAAGCCTCCCCGTAAAGCAGGGAAATGAACCGGAACACGATCCCCGCCACCAGGGACACGTCCCTGACGGGCACGCCGAGGAAGGCGAGGGGCGCGAAGAAGTCCTCTATCCCGTACATGATCTCGGTGTGGGCCGTCACGGCGACGAAGGTCGAGAGCGCCGCGTAAAGGACGAGGAAACGCAGGAGGAACTCGACCGCGTAGGCCGGGTCCCGGAGGAATGCGTACTGGATGGCCGCGAGGGCGGCGAGCCAGGGCAGGACGCGGAGGAGGGAGGCGAGAAACCGCCGCGCGGGAAGCCGGGCCAGCAGGATGGGGAGGGGCATGACCGCGAGGAGGGCGAGCAGCCAGGGCCAGCCCCGGATCGCGATCGCCGGGACCGTCGCCGAGAGGGCGAGGACGAATTTCGCCAGGGGGGAAAGCCGGTGCACGGGGGAGTCCGAGAGCGTCCAGGAGCCCTTTTCCCCCTCGCGAAGCCGTTCCAGGGACCGGAGTTCGCGGTCCGCGATAGCCTTCGCGGCGCGCGGCGCGGCCGTTTCGGCCTGCCCGGGCGCGGCGGCGGGCCCCGGAAGGGAAACGGTGCGGTCCGCGATTTCCCGCTCCCCTGCCCGGGTGGCGGTGAACGCCACGGCCTTCCCGGCGTCCCGGAGCCGGAGGATGAGCGCCGCGAGCTGGCTCCGGCTCCGCACGTCGAGGGCCGCGAAGGGTTCGTCCAGGAGCATGACCGGGGCGTCCATCGCGATGATTCCCGCGAGGGCCGCCTTCCGCCGCTCCCCGCCGGAGAGCGAGAAGGTACGCCGGTCGGCGAAGGTATCGAAGGGAAGCCCGGCAAGGTCCATCGCCTCGCGGACGCGGCGCTTGAGCTCCTCCCCGGACACGCCGGAGTTTCTCGGGCCCCAGGCCACGTCGTCTGCGACGAATTCGGAAAAGAGGCTCGCCTCGCTCTCCTGGACCGCCAGGGCGGCGTGTCCCCGGGGGGAAAGCCCGCCCGGGGCCAGCACGAGGCCCGAGTCGGGCTCGCGGAGCCCTGCGAGGAGCTCGAGAAGGAGGGTTTTACCCGAGCCCGACTCGCCGGTCACGGCGGTTACCGTACCCGGCTCCAGGTCCAGGGTAATCCCGGAAAGGGGACCGAAGGAGAGGTCGCGGCAGCTCAGGACGGGTTCCGGACCGGTTTCCCCGGGTTTGGCGGCGCTACCGGACGCGGCGGCGTCCACGGTCCCGGGGGCGGTTTCGCCCGCGGCCGCGCCGTCGCGGGGAGCCTTCCCCGGCGCTTCGGCGGCCTTCCCGCCAAGGGCGGCCTTCCCGCCAAGGGCGGCCTCTTCCGGGCCAAGCCCGAGGCGGGCGAGGGTCGCGGGGTCCAGGGAGAGCAGGTCCCCCGGGGCGCCGTCGAAGGCAATCCGGCCGTCTTCCAGGGCCAGGGCCCGGTCGGCGCGGACCGCCTCGTCAATGTCGTGGGTAATGTGAAGGACGGTGACCCCCGAGTCGCGCAGGCGCGCGAGGTACCCGAGGAAGCTCTCCCGGGAGGCTTCGCTGAGCATGGAAGTCGGCTCGTCGAGCACGAGCAGGGCCGGTGCGAGGGCGTCCACCGCCGCCAGGGCGAGATGCTGCTTCCGGCCCGTGGGAAGCCTCGCCGAGGAGGCCGAATCGAGGCCCGTAAGGCCGAACTCGGCGATGGCGGCGGAAACCGAGGCCCGCATTTCCTCCCGGGGAAGGCCGAGGTTCTCGGGGCCGAAGGCCACGTCGAGCTCCACGGTTTCCGCCACGATCTGGTCGCCCGGCGACTGGAACACCATGCCGACGGGCACGCGGAAGGGCGGAAGGGCCGGGGAAACCGTCACGCTGCCCCCGTCGGGGGCGAGGAGTCCCGCCACGCACCGGGCCAGGGTGCTCTTTCCCGAGCCGTTCGCGCCCAAGAGGGCCACGTACTCGCCCCGGGCGACGGAGAAGGAAACCCCGGAAACGGCCCGTTTCCCGGAGGAGGGATAGGAGTAGGTGAGGTCTGAAACCTGGAGCATCGGTTCGTTCGAGTCGGGCATTCGGCGCGCAACCCCCTTTTCCGCGAAGTATATTGAAATTATTGCCATAAACCAATAGAAATTTAGCATTGGGGCGTTACTATTTATCCCAAGAAGCCTAAGAGGAGGCAATTAATGAAACGTATCGGAAAAGGCGCAGCGCGACTCGTCGCGCTGGCAATCGCGGCGGCGTTCGCGCTGACCGCCTGCGCGGGGGTTCCCGCGGTAAAGAGGGAAGCGGGAAAGGCGTATTACCTGACCGTGCTTCACACCAATGACCATCACGGGACGGTGCTCCCCTCGGGCGGCGCGGCGGGTCTCGCCGAGCGCGCGACCTTCGTCAAGCAGGTTCGCGCTGAATCCCCGAACGTCCTCCTGATCGACGCGGGCGACATCAATACCGGCTCGGCCCTCTCCAACATGTACAAGGGCGAAATCGACATAAAGGCCTACGGCATGATGGGTTACGACGCGGTCGCCCTCGGAAACCACGAGTTCGACAATCCCCTCGCGACCCTGGAAAGCCAGATGGCCATGGCGAGCTTCCCCTGGCTCTCGGCGAACGTGAAAAAGGCCGACGGCTCCTACCTCGCGAAGCCCTACATCGTGAAAAACTACGACGGGTTCCGGGTGGGCGTTTTCGGCCTTACCACCCTCCGCACCCTGCAGATCGCGAGCCCCGACAAGAGCCTTACCTTCGTCAACGAGATCGAGGCGGGCAACGAGATGGTGAATATCCTCCGGACCAAGGAAAAATGCGACGTGGTCATCGCCCTCGCCCACCTCGGCTTCGTGCGGGAAGCCGATGGGCAGGTCACCTCCAAGGAATTCGCCGAGAAGGTTCCCGGCGTTGACCTGATCGTGGACGGCCACTCCCACACCTTCCTTGAGGCCCCCGAGTACGTGAACGGGACCCCGATCGTCTCCGCGAACGAATGGGGCAAATACGTGGGCGACGGCACCTTCGAGATCGTGGACGGCATGGTGACGTCCTTCTCCTGGAAGCCCGTCAAGATCAACGACTCGAAAACCCAGACCTTCGCCCCGGACGCCGAGGTCGCGGCGATGATCGCCCCCTATAAGGAAAAGGCCGACGCGACCCTGAAGGAAGTGGTGGCCAAGACCGCCGACAAGTTCGAGTTCGGCGACCGGCTCTCCCGCAAGAAGGAAATCGCCCTGGGCGACATGGTCAACGACGCCGCCATGTGGTACGTCTCGACCGTCATGAACAAAAAGGCCGACTTCGCCTTCACCAACGGCGGAAACATCCGCACCGAGCTCCCGAAGGGCGACATAACCCGCGAGCAGATCACTACCGTGCTGCCCTTCGACAACTGGATCTACCTGACCACCATGAAGGGAAGCGACGTGATCCGCCTCTTCGAGTTTATCGCCTCCATTCCCCAGGGAGCGGGCGCCTTCGCCCAGGTTTCGGCCGAGGCGCGCTACACGATCGACTACACCGGGGCCGACGGCAAGGGCACGCTCAAGGACCTGACCATCGGCGGAAAGGCCGTGGATCCCGCCGGGCTCTACACCTTCGTGACCAACGACTACCTCATGGGCGGCGGCGACGGCTACAAGATCCTCGCGGACAACGTGTCGGCCTACAATACCTCCACCACCCTCCGGGACATCGTGATCGCCTATGCCCAGGAGAAGAAGGAGCTCGTTCCCGCCACGGACGGCCGCATCAAGATCATGGGCGGCATGACCTTCTGATATTTTCAAGCCCATAGGAGCGGGATTTCCCCGCGCCTTTCGGCGCGAACGATCCAGCCGGGTTCCTTCGGGGGCCCGGCCGTTTTATTCTTGACACATGTCCCCCTACTTGTCATGATGAGCCACCAAAAAACAGCGAAAGGAGCAGCGCCATGAAAGAACGCTCAGCCTCTTATATCCGCAAGCTGGTCGTCACGGGAGCCCTCGGCGCCCTTGCCGTCTTCCTCGGGATCACGAAACTCGGCTTTATCCCCTGGTTTACCGGCGCCTCGATCACGATTCTCCACATTCCCGCGATTCTCGGCGCCGTCCTGGAAGGGCCGATCGTCGGAACCGGTATCGGCGCCATTTTCGGGCTTTTCAGCATGATCCAGGCAAGCATCGCCCCGAACGGGCCGATCGACCTCGCCTTCCGGAATCCCCTCGTGTCGGTGCTCCCGCGGCTCCTGTTCCCCCTCGCCACCTGGGGCATTTACGCCCTCCTGGCGAGGTGGAAGAAAATTCCCGCGGTCATCGTCGCCTCCGTCGCGGGCTCCGTGATCCACACGGTCCTGGTGCTCGGCATGCTGGTCCTCACCAAGGGTTCCGGCATCCTCACCGGCGGAGACCCCTCGGTGACGGTGTGGGCCGTCCTCGGCGCGATCTTCGTCGCCAACGGCATTCCCGAATCCATCGCCGCGGCGGTGCTCACCACGGTCGTGGTGGCGGCCCAGCTCGGCCTCGCCTCTTCCAACAAGAAGTCCAAGCTGAACTCCTAAAAGGCCGCGGACACGAAAAAAGGCGCGCTACCGTCTGACGGTGGCGCGCCTTTTCTTTTTGAAAGGCCGTGCCCGAAGGGCCCGGCGGGGTGCCGGAGGGGAAACATTCGAAAGTTTCCCCTCCCGCGAAACCTCTTGAAAAAACGACTTAGCGGGTGAGCAGGCGGTTCAGCTTCTTCACGAAGTCCGCCGGGTCCTTGATCTCGCTGCCCTCGACGATGAGGGCCTGGTCGAGAAGCACCGACGCGATATCGCCGATGAACTCCTCGTCGTCGGAGTCCTGCACCTTCTTCACGAGGGCGTGGTCGGCGTTGATCTCCAGGATCGGCTTCACCTCGGCGAAACCGGTCTGGCCCATGGCCTTCATCATGCGCTCCATCTGGAGGGAGGGATCGTTCTCGTCCACGACGATGCAGGAGGGCGAGTCGGAAAGGCGCTTGGAAAGGCGCACGTCCTTCACCTCGTCGCCCAGGGCCTTCCTGATCTTCTCGACCGCGGGCTTGAAGGTCTTTTCCTTCTCCTCCGCGGCCTTCTTGTCCTCGTCGGTGCCCAGTTCCTCGTCGCTTCCGGCGCGGTTCGCGGCCTTCAGGTCCCATTCCTTGTACTTGCCGAGGGAGGGGATCACGATGTCGTCGATCTCGTCGCCCATGATGAGCACTTCGATGCCCTTCTTGCGGTAGGCCTCGAGGTGGGGGCTCGAGCGGAGGGTTTTCTCGTCGCCGCCGGTAATGTAGTAGATCGCCTTCTGGTCCGGTTTCATGCGCGAGACGTAGTCGGCGAAGCTCGTCCACTTGGAGACGAAGGGTGTATCGCCGTCGGCTTTGTCGCCTTCCGCCGCGGGGGCTTCGGGTACCCAGGTGCTCTTGAAGCGCACGAGCTCGGCGAGCTCCTCGCGGTGGGCGTAGTCGCCGTAGAGGCCTTCCTTGAGCGGGCGGTTGTACTCGCCGACGAAGGTCTCGTATTTTTCCCTGTCGTTGTCCGCCAGCTTCTTGAACTCCCCGAGGAGCTTCTTCACCGAGGCCGACTGGATGGCCGAGAGGATGCGGTTCTGCTGGAGAATCTCGCGGCTCACGTTGAGCGGCAGGTCCTCGCTGTCGATGATTCCCCGCACGAAGCGGAGGTAGACCGGCAGGAGCTCCTTCTCGTCGTCGGTGATGAACACGCGCTTCACGAAGAGCTTCACCCCGGGCTTGTAGTCCGCGTGGAACATGTCGAAGGGCGCCTTCGAGGGGACGTAGAAGAGGGTCGTATATTCCTGGGTTCCCTCGGCCTTGGTGTGCACGTAGTGGAGCGGGTCCTCCGAGTCGTGGGAAAGGGACTTGTAGAAGCTCTTGTAGTCCTCGTCTTTCAGGTCGGCCTTGGACTTCTGCCAAATCGCACTCGCGTCGTTGATCTGGTCGGCGACGGGCGCGGCGGATTTTTCCTTGCCCTTGTCGTCGTATTCCTTCTTGAGGTAATGGAGGTAGATGGGGAAGGCGATATGGTCGGAATACCGCTTCACGATATCCTCGATCTTCCAGCGCGAGGCGAATTCGCCGTCGTCGTCGTTGAGGTGCATGACCACGCAGGTGCCGTGCTCGCCCTCGCCGGGGCCGTCGAGGAGCGGGAAGGCCGAGTCGTCGGCCTCGTCGAGCTCGTAGTCGCCTGAGCCCGCGGACACCCACTTCCAGACCTTGGAGGTGCCGGCCTTCTTCGTGACCACCTCGATCTTCTTGGAGACCATGAAGGCGGAATAAAAGCCCACGCCGAACTGGCCGATAAGGTTCGAGTCCTTCTTCGCGTCGGTGGCGAGCTGCTCGATGAAGGCCTTGGTGCCCGAGCGGGCGATGGTGCCGAGGTTGGCGATGATGTCCGCCTCGTCCATGCCGATTCCGGTGTCGCGGACCGTGAGGGTTTTCGCGGCCTCGTCGAAGGCGATATCGACCCGGGGGGCGAAACGCACGGACTTGAACGCCTCGTCCGAGACGGTCAGGTACTTGAGCTTGTCGAGGGCGTCCGAGGCGTTCGAGACGATCTCGCGGAGGAATATTTCCTTGTTCGAGTAAAGGGAATGGATGATGAGGGTCAGAAGCTGGTTCACTTCCGTTTGGAACTGGTACTTCGCCATGGTTCTTGTACGTCTCCTGGTTATGAATGGGGAATTTCTTACATTAAGATACGCAAATGAAAGGCGGTCCGGCAACCGTTTCGTGATAGAATGGGTGCCTATGAAAAAGCTTCGCATAACCAAATCGCTCCCGTCCCGAATTATCGCCGCGACGGCCCTGTGCCTCGCTTCCCAAGCCGCCGTCCTTGCCGAGGACGGCGGCCCCGACTCCTGGTCCGGCCAGGCAGTACCCTCTCCCGTCGCCCCCGGAGAGGCCCCGTCCGCGAGCGGTGCCATCGGCTCCCCCGGTAACCCCCTCGTCATGGTCCCGGGCAAGACTACCGTCGCGGACCTCGTAGGCATCGGGTTGAAAGAGATCACCGCCGAGGAATACAACAAGGCGAACGGCGGGTCGGCGGGAGCGGGTTTTTCCTATATCAGTTTCAACGACTTCCTCGTGGTGGCGAAAGACGGCGTCACGACGTCCTTCTATTTCAGTACCGCGAAAAAAGGGGCGGTCCCGCCGGAGTGGATGATCGGGGTGGCCCTCGACCCGAAGGCCTCGTATCGGGGCCTCGTATCGTTTCTCTCGAAAAACGGGTTTACCCTACGGCAAATACAGACGCCGCACGCGACGTTTTCGGATACCGCTCCCGGCAAGGATTATCAGGTTTCCGGTTCCTTCGTCGCCCGGGGCACCGTCAATTCGGACATCGCCTACGTGTTCAGCTTCGATACCCATGACTTCTGGACGGCCGACGCCCCCGGAACCCTCGACAGGATTACCGCCTACCCGGTCTCCTACATGGATAAATTCAAAACCCAAATCACGGTCCCGTCCCTGCCCCCCGAGGGGGACGAACGCCAGCGGGCGCTGGACCTTTCGGTCCTCCTCTCGGTGCAAAACCGCGGGGGGTATACCCGGCTCATGCCCGACCGCCCCGGGGCGGAAAACAATACCCCGAAAGCCTGGCAGCAGTTCGTGAACGGCTCGTGGAGCATAGGGAGCCGGGAAGACTTTCTACGGACTTACGACGACATGGTCGCCGAGGGGCACGCGAGCAGCTATACCGAGGCCATGGCCCTCCTCGACGCGAACCCCGGCGTCCCCATCGCCCGGCTCGCCATCGCGAAGGGCCTCGACTCCTACCATTGCGACCGCCTTTTCTTCGTCGCCCAAACCCGGGAATGGCTCGGGTCCCGATCGCTCAAGGCCTGGGACCTGGCGCGAATGATCAACGTGAGCCGCTGGGCCTACGGCGCGGGCTACATTACCGAGGACGAGGCCTGGGAACGGATCCTGCCGGTCGCGAAAACCCTCAGGGGACTTTACCATTCCCGGGAAGACTTTATCGCCTCCTATATCGGCGGCAGGGGTTTCTTCGGGGCGGGCGACCCCTCCACGTACATGGAAGATGCCTACGAGTCCTTCGTGGACGAGAGCGCGAAGCTCGATTCCCGCCAGCTCCTCCCCTGGTACCTTCCCGGGGAGGGGCCCGCGCCGGGTTCGACCGGGGGCCGCGACGCGAAAATCGCGGACATTTCCTACGTCGTGAGCGACGAGCAGGCGGCCGCCCGGGAGACCTACAAACGCCTGAACGGCTCGATCGACCGGGCCAACGCCGCGATCAAGGCGAACGACGCGAGCGGGGCCCTCGCCGCGATGGACACGGCGGAAATCATCCTGAAGGGAAACGCCGTCGGGGAATTCCGCCCCGATCTTTATTACCGGATCAGGTTCGTGCGGGCCACCATTCTCATGGCGATCGGGGACTACGCCCCGGCCCTCGCCGCCCTGGAGGAGGTCGACGCCTGCTACCCCGGCGATACGGAGGTGCGAAAACTGATGCAAACCTGCCGGGATAATTTGGGGGGACGGTAAAATGAGAGCCCGATCAACGACCGGCGCCCGCGCGGCGCGCCCCTCTCTCCGGCCTGCCCTCGCGCCGCTCCTCCTCGCGATGGCCCTCGCCCTTCCCGCCTTCGGCGAATCGAGCCTGGGGCCGCTCACCCTCGCCGCGGGGGCCTCGGTTACCGCCCTGCGGGGCGAGGCCCGGGAACTCGTGTATTACGACGACGAACTCCTCAGCGAGCTCGACTGGGACATGAATCCCCTCGTGCTCTACGGGGGCGAGCTGGAACTTTCCTGGCGCGAGGGACCGCGGTTTTTCCTTTCGGCGGGCGCGGCCTTTCCGGGTAACACCGGGATAATGACCGACCGCGACTGGCTCAACCTGCAGCAGGACGGGACGGACGGCCTCACCCATTTTTCCCGAAGCGACGCGGATTTGCTGCATGCCTACTCGATCCGCGCCTCAGCCGGGTGGAATTTCACCTTCCCCAAGGAAAACGGGCCGGAACGCAGGGTCATCTTCACGCCCAGCCTTTCCTTCCGCTACATGAGCTGGGAGTGGGCCGGAAACGACGGCTACCTCCAGCACGCGGACGACCCCGGAAGCCCTACGGTGGCGGGGAGCCCGAATACCTACCAGCTTTGGGACCCGTCGGTTACGAAAGAGTATATTTCCGGGACCGCCATCTCGTATCTCCAGGAATACTGGCTTCCCGAGCTCGTCCTCTCCCTGGCCCTTCCGCTTTCGGAACGGTTCCGTTTCGGCCCCACGCTGAGCGTGAGTCCCTGGGTTTTCTGCAACGGCGTGGACCGGCACTATTATCCGGTAGCGGGGACGGATTACGAGGGCTCGGACCAGTGGAAAACCTATTACGACCAGCTCTCCGGGGGATTCCTCTTCGAGCCCGGCATCGCCGGAAGCCTCAGGGTAACGGACCGGTTTACGGTGAAGATTTCGGCGTCCCAGCTTTATATCGGGGATCTGCGGGGCGACACGTATATACAGGAATCGGGAGATTCCTCGGTCGGCAAGGTAACCGAAAGCTCCGGCGGCGGCGGCGGGGCGGCACTCGACGCCCTGACCGTCTCCTTCTCGGCCGTCATCCGGATAAGGTAAGGGCGGACGCGCTAATCCTCAGCCAAGGGGGCCGGTCTTGCAGAGCCCCGCGCGGCGGAGAAAGGCGAAATCCTTTTTCGAGAGGGTCGCGAGGGCGGCGTTCAGCGCAGGATCGGGGATGCCTTTTACGGGCTCGCCGGGTTTCGCTGTCTCCGAGGGCTCCCCGCCTTTCGCGTCGGCTTTCGCCGCCCGTTGCGCGCCGCCGGCTCGTAGAACGCCTCCGCCGGACGCGGCGAGCGCTTCCGCCACCCCGTCGGGCAAAACCCGCCTCGTTTCTTCGCCCATGTGCCACCACGCGTATTCACTTTTCGCTTCCCCGCCGGCGGCGTTGGCCGCCGGGGCCGACAAGGCCACGGGACGGCTCGCGGTCCACGCGTAGCCCGAGGCGGGGTCGAAGGGCGCCGCCCGCTCGGCGTCGCGCCGCCTTTCGTAGGCGGCGATGCAGAGCCCTATCGCGTCGGGCGCGACCCGCGGGGCGGGCATTGGAAAGGGGAACCATTTCCTGACCGACCGGGAAAGGCCTTCCCCGGCCATCCAGGCGTGGAGGGCCGCGTCGAGGGGCGCGGCGTATTTGGAGGAATCGGCCTCGCCGCGGAAGGAAAGGTCGTTGTTCGCGAAGTCCCCGACGGCCTCGGCGTCGCCCCCGTTCCGCGCGGCGGGCTCGAGGGGCGAGGGACCGCCCCGGTACATGCCCCGCTTCCACTCGTCGTACACCCTCGAATGCCGCGTGAGGACGAACTTGTGCCAGAAGGCCGAGTCCACGAGGCCGGCCGTGAAGAGCTGGCGCATGGTCTCGGCGGCGTCGATCACCCCCTGGGCGTCCTCGTTCCAGTACCCGTATATGAGGTAGGCGTGGACGAGCACCCCCGACTCCTTGAAGGCCGCGCAGGACGCGACGAGGTTCTCCAGGTCTATCCCCTTGTCCACCGACTTGAACCCCTCTTCCGAGGCGATCTCGATGCCGCCCGAAACGGCGACGAGGCCGCCGGCGGAAAGGAATTCGGCGAGGTCGCTCCCGAAGGCGCGCTCGAAGCGGATATTGCCCCAAAAGGAAAGGGGGCGACGGGAGGCCCGGTTGAGGAGGGCGAAGTCCCGAAGGGCCCGCGGGGGAGCCGCCTCGTCGACGAAATGGACGCCCCGGACCCCATGCCGTTCCGCCTGGGCGGAAAGGCCCGCGTGCAGGCCGGCGACGTCCACCGGGCGGAATCCGCGGATATAGTCGAGAGTCACGTCGCAGAAGGAGCATCGATGCCAGTAGCAGCCGTGGGCGAGCATTGCCTTGAGCCACGCGCCGTCGGACCAGAGCCGATGCATGGGGTTCGGCGTGTCCGCGAGGCGGGGATATTCGGACAGCTCGACGTCGCGGTAATCCGGGACGATCGACGCGGTAACCTCGCGCTCGAATCGGGCGAGGTCGGGCGGGCAGAAAACCCGCCGGGGAAAATCCCCGCCCCGGGCCGCCGTGTCCGGGCAGCCGAGGCGGAACCAGTGGGCGTATCCGCCATAACCCCGGTCGAAGGAAAGCTGGTCGATATAGGAAAAAAGCCGGTCGTTGTCGCAATCCCGAAGCTCGGTATTCACGTAGCCGCCGCCCATCGCTACGACCGCCCGGCCGCCGAACCGCCTTTTTACGGAGCGGGCGATCGCGAGGGCGCCCACGAGGCAGCCGGGAAAGGGCACGGAGAGGCAGAAGAGCGCGCGGCCCGCGCCGCGCAAGGCGCCTCCGTCGAGGCCCTCCCACAGGGGTTCCAGGGCGGGCTCGAGGAAGTCCCGAATCGCGGGACGGTCGATTCCCGCTTCCACCCGGGCGAAGGAAGGCTCGCTCGCGGCGAGGGATTCGGCGTAACGAACGAGGGAGAACTCCGGGTCGTACGCCATGGTCGCGTAATCGGCGAGGTCCTCGACGGCGAGGGTCGCGAGGGTCCGCGCGTCGTCCGCCGTGGGCTCGGTTTCGAGGGCTTCGTACCAGGCGTCCATTCGGGCGCCCCGGGGCGCGTGGGGCGAGCGGACGAAGGCATGGCAGAGCTCCCGGTCGCCGCCCCGGAGAATCTCCGTTATCGGGTCGATCCACTCGACCCAGGAATCCGAGAGGGAAAGGTAGCGCCTGAGCTGGAACGCGGTCTCCGCGTCCCCCGAACGCTCGGCCTTCGAGGCGAGGGCCAGGGCCGAAGCGGCGGAAAGCCCGAAAAGCCGCGCGAGGCCGCCGGCGGAAAAAATGGCGCGAAAGAGAAGGTCGCTCCCGTCGATCCATTTCACGGATCCGGGCACCTCCGCGAGACCGCCCAAGACAGGGGCGAGGGACCCGGGGCCAGCGGGGTTCGCGGGGCCACCGCGTGAAGCCCCTTCGGCCGCGGGCTCCGTCCCGTCGGCGCCGGGCGTCCCGAAGCCCGCGGGGGACCAGCCCTCCCGGCCCAGGCCGCGGAAAAACGCGGCAAGGTAGGCGCCCGAGGGATAGGGCGCGTTGAGCTGAACGAGGGGCGGTTGGATAATGATTACGGGAATCGGCATATCTCTAAAAGTACCACTTAATTGCCATTGATGACAGGGTTGGGCTATACTCGAATCGATGATCCAGCAAATCGGCGCCTCGATCAACCGGAAGATCTCGGACACCGCCTACGCGGTGGGTTTCTTCGGAAAGACCCTTCGCGGCATAGGGCCCTTCTTTTGGCGCGGCCGGGCCGCCCACAGGGTGCTCACGCTCCAGGTACTGTTCACCTTCGTGGAAGCCCTCGGCACCGCATCCCTCCAGGCCGCCGGCATCGGCGCGGCGGTGAACCTCCTCGGGCTTCCCATCCTCACGAGCTTTTCCCAATCGAAGCTCATCTATCCCCTGCTCATCAGCATCGTCACCCGGGAGCTCGGTCCCATACTCACCGCCTTCATCATCATCGCCCGTTCCGCCACGGCCATCGCTACCGAGGTCGCCGGCATGGTGGTTTCCCACGAGATCGAGGCATACATCTCCGTCGGGATCGACCCGGTGGAGCACATCGCGGTGCCGCGCTTCCTCGGCGTGACGGCCTCCCTCGTCCTGCTCAACATCTACTTTTCCATCTTCGGCCTCGCCGGTTCCTTCCTGATCGTGCAGGTCATCGCGCCGGTACCCGCGGCGGACTATTTCAACAACATTCTCCAAAGCCTCACCATGGCGGACATTCTCGTGTCCCTCATGAAAAGCGTGTGTTTCGGCATGATCCTCGCGATCGTCGCGACGGTTCAGGGTTTCTCGGTGGAGCGGGCGAGCACGGAAATTCCCCAGGCGGGACTCCGGGCGGTCGGCAACGCCTTTACCTGGTGCGTGGTCGCGGATCTCGCGATATCCGGCATCTTCTACCTCTTATAAGGAACGCGACATGGACGCCCCGCTGCTCGAGCTAAAGAACGCCTCCTTTTCCGCCGCCGGGAACGATATCGTGAAGGGCGTGTCCCTCGAATTCGCCGAGGGCGAAACCGTGGCGCTCGTCGGGCCCTCGGGGAGCGGCAAGAGCACGGTGCTCAAGCTCGTCGCGGGAATCGTCGTGCCGACCCAGGGGAGCGTCCGCTGGAAAGGGTCCGACATCGCCTCCATGGGGCGGTCCCAAAATCTCGCGTTCCGCCGCGAGACCGCCTTCGTGTTCCAGGACTCGGCGCTCTGGGCGAACCAGAATATCCGCCAAAACCTCGAGATACCCCTCAAGACCCACTTCCCGGAAATGCGATCCGAGGACCGCAACTCGCGGGTACGCGAGGCGCTGGCAGAAAGCGGCTATCGGCGCACCCTGGAGATCCGCCCCGCGGACCTGTCGATGGGCGAGCAAAAGCTCGTCGGGTTTTCCCGCGCCATGGTGCTCCGCCCGTCGACCCTCTTCCTCGACGAATGGACCGAGTCCCTCGACGAGTTCGCCGCCCGCCGACTCGTGAACGCCGTGAGGGAAAAGAAGAAACAGGGCAAGACGATAGTGTTCGTGAGCCATAATTTCGCCGTGATCAAGGACCTCGCCGACCGGATCGTGATGATCGTCGACGGGCGGGTTTCCCTGAGCGTCACCCATGAGCAGTTCGCCAAGGACGCGAACCTCGCGCAATACATCGAACAAGGAATCTCGGTATGAAATTCAAGATCCGCTTCGCCGACCAGATAGTGGGCATCCTCGCGATCGTCGCGGTGGCCGCCCTCGTATTCGTCATCTTCATGCTGGGCAGCAGGCAGCGCTGGTTCGCCCGGGACTACCGCTTCACCGCCACCTTCGAGTCCGCCACCGGGCTCGCGGTCGGCATGCCCCTTCAGTACAAGGGCTTCACCGTCGGGAAAATCACCTCCTTCAGCCTGAACGAACGGGATACCGTGGACGTGAAATTCTCGGTGTACGACACCTATTACAACCGCCTCAGGCAGGGCTCGGTGGTCGAGCTCATCGTGAACCCCATCGGGCTCGGCAACCAGTTCATGCTCCACCCGGGCAACGGGACGGCGCTTATAACCGAGGGCAGCGAGATTCCCCGGGTGGATTCCGAGGAAGGCAAGGCCCTGGTGGACTCGGGAGCCGTCACGATCCCGAAGAGGGACGACACCATCACCAATATCGTGGCCCAGGTCAACCCGCTCCTGACGAACATAAACGGCACGTTGTATGCCCTGAACGACGCCCTCAGGGGCACGGGCAAGGGCCCTCTCGCCGAGACGATGACCGGCGTGGCGAGGACCATGACGAACGTGGCGGACATTTCCTCCGGCATCTCGGGCAACAAGGACGCGATGATCGCCGACGTCCAAACCGCCCTGGCCCAGGTCCAGGCGATTACCGCGGATATCGAGGCCTTCACGAAGACGCTCCAGTCGGTCGACGGCCTCGTGCCGCGCCTCGTGGACCCGGACGGCAAGATATTCTCGAGCATCGGCGCCTCCCTCAAGGAGGTCGAGGGCACCCTCGGCAACGTGGAGGATTCCTCGTCCATCCTGAAGTCCCAGGTGCCCCAGATCGCGCGGCTCATCGAGGACCTCCGCATCGCCCTCGTGAAGGGTCAGGACGTGCTCGAGGCGCTCCGCAACAACCCGATCCTCAAGAACGGCGTGCCGGAGCGCGTGCAGACGGATTCCTCCGGCACGAACTCGCGCGATATCGAATTCTGATCCCGGGAGGACGGCATGAACCAACGAACGAATAACCGACATCGGGCCTTATCGCCCCAGGCCCTCTGGGCCGCCGCGGGCCTGGCCCTCGCGGCCGCCGCCCTGCCCCTGGCGGGCTGTTCCTCCGCCCCTAAGCGGCCGCCGGAGGTCTTCACGAACCGGAACGCCGCCGCGGGGCAAATCGACCTCGCGAACCGCTCCGCCGCCCGGGGAGACTACGTGAACGCGCAGCTCTTCCTTGTCGAGGCCTGGAACCTGGCGGTAAGCACCGACGATCCCGAAACCCGGGTGCGGGTGCTCCTCGCCCGGGGAAACGTCTACTATAACTCGGGGGATACCGAACGCGCCGTCGCCGACTGGGGAGCCGCCCTCGCGGAATCCGGCGAGGCCGGCAACGAATCCCTGGCGAGCACCGCCCGGGTCTACCTCGCCCGCAGTACCCTCGCGGAAGGTTCGGGCATTCAGGGACTGACGGAGGAAGAGCGCAAGGCCCGGGCGACCGAGGCCCTCGCGACGGTCCGGCGGGAAATAGGCAGCATAAAGGGCAATCAGCTCTACACCGCCTTCGCGTGGAAGGTGGAGGGCCTGTGCTACAAGGAGCTCGGCGAATGGAAGGTCGCGGAAGACGCGGTGAAAAAGGCCGCCGACATCCACGACGGTAGGCATTACCTCGAGGACGCGGCCTACGACTGGTACCTAATCGCCTCCATCCGCTCGAAGTCCGGCAACCTGCCGGCCGCCCGTTCGGCCATGAACAAGGCCCTCTCCTTCGACCGACGGGCGGAAAACGCCAACGGCCTGGGGATGGACTGGCTCGCCATCGGCATGATCGAGGAAAAGGCGGGAAACAAGGAGAAGGCCCTAGAGGCGTACCGCCGCTCCGGGGATATCTTCCGCTCGGCGTTCATAAGCGACAACGCGAAGCTCGCGGACCAAAAGGCCGCCGCCCTGGAGGGCGACGGGACGGAAGGTTCCGGGAACTGAACCGCCCGGAGCCGCTCAGTACTCCAGCCGGTATCCGACGGAAACCCGGTTGTCGGCGGTATAGCCGATATTCACCCCGTCGAGGGCCTCCGCGAGCTTCGGGGCCCGGTTGTAGGTCCAGGGGCGAATCCACGAGTACACTATCGCGCCGCCTACCATGAAGCCGCCGAGGCCCGTAATGAGTTCGCCGTTACTCTCGTTGTTGTTCTGCCGGATCGTGCCGTACCACAGGGTCCCGCTCCCGACCACTTCCCAGAAGGCGACGGTCCCGCCGCCCTGGGTGTCCCCCTGCATGTACGAGCCGATACCGAATATCGGGTTGACCGTCATGCAGATGAACCGGCCGGTAAAGTCGAAAAAGCCCAGGATCGCCGAGCCGACGGTGCTCGCCTTCTTCGCCCGGGACGCGTCCGCCGGGGTCTTGCCGAAGACCGCCCGGGTATCGTCGTTGTCCTGCACGGTCAGGGTATTCAGGTACTGAAGCTCGGCGGTTTCCACCTTCACGGCCTTCACGCTCAGGCGGTACTTGTCCTGGAGCTGGTCGAAGGACCCGGTAATCAGGGTTTCGGCGCCGAGCATCGCGCCGAGGCGTTGGGCGGACTCGTCGCTCACGTCCCCGGATACCTGGAAGCTCAGCTCCTCCCGGATCTGCCCGAGGCTCGCGCGGTCCACCACGACGAATTTCCCGCCGTTGAGCAGGTTGAGGGTCAGGTCCTCGGCGAGGTATTCTCCCGCGGTCTCGTTCGTGCACTTTATCTCGAGCACGACGATCTTCGACCCGGCGGGCAGCTTCGAGCCAAGTTCCTTGGCTACGAGGTTCAACGCGTCGTCTATCTTGTACTGTTTTTCCGCGAAAGCGGGCACGGTTAACGCGCAGGCGGCAAGGGCCGCGATCAGGAATCTTTTCATACGGTCTCAAACTCCAAAGGGGAAAACCCCGAACGCTACGGCTATTGTAACACGAAACGCCCGGGGAATCGTCACCGGCGAAGGCTCATTCGTCGAGGGGTTTCCCCTCCACGCAGAGCCGGAAGCGCCGCAGGGCTTCCTTGAGCTTCCCGATCTCGGTCGCGTAGCAGCAGCGCACGAAGCCCTCGGCTCCCGCGCCGAACACGTTTCCCGGGACCACGGCCACCTTGTAGTCGTTGATCAGGCGCGTCGCGAATTCCTCGGAGGTCATCCCGGTTTTCCGGATATCCGGGAATATATAGAAGGCGCCCTCGGGCTCGGTCACGGGAATTCCCATGTCCTCGAAGGCGCTTATCATCAGGTTCCGGCGCTGCTGGTAGGACACCCGCATCTTCTCGACCTCTCCCGCGCCGCCTCTCAGGCCCTCCAGTGCCGCGTACTGGCTCATGATGGGGGCGCAGATGGTCGAGTACTGATGGAGCTTGTGCACCTGGGTCATCAGGTCCTCCGGGCACGCGAGGTAGCCGATCCGCCAGCCGGTCATCGCGAAGGCCTTCGAGAAGCCGTTAAGCACCACGGTATAGTCCTTCATGCCGGGGAAGGAACCGATGGACACGTGGCGGCGCCCGTCGTACACCAGCTCGCAATAGACCTCGTCGGACAGCACCCATATTTTGTGCCTCTTGACGACCTCCGCGATCTTCGCGAGTTCCTCCGTCGGGATCATGCGGCCCGTCGGATTGCTAGGGGAGCAGAGCATGAGCGCCTTGGTCTTCGGGGTGATCATGGCCTCGATGGAAGCCGCGGTGGGCACGAAGCCGGTCGGCGCGGTGTCGAGCCGCATGAGCCGGGTGTCGCAGAGCTCCACGAGGGGCTGATACGAGACGTAGCACGGCTCCGCGACGATCACCTCGTCCCCGGGGTTCAGGATCGCCCGGAGCACGGCGTCGATCGCCTCGGACACCCCGATGGTGACGAGTATTTCCCTCGTCGCGTCGTAATGGAGGTCGAACTTGCCGAGGTACTTCGAGATCTCCTTGCGGAGCTCCGTGAGTCCCCAGTTCGACGTGTACGAGGTATGGCCCTGCTCGAGGTGGTACCAGGCCTCCTCGCGCATCGCCCAGGGCGTGGCGAAATCGGGCTCGCCCACGCCGAGGGAGATTATGTCTTCGCGCCCGATGATAAGCTCGAAAAACTTGCGTATCCCCGAGGGCGGCGTGCGGAGCATCTTCTCCGAAAAGCGGTCCTCCCGTTCGTTCATGCGGTCACTCCCTCGCGTCGGTCCTTTTTCTGGTCCACGTAGATAACGTCGTTTTCCTTGTAGGTTTTGAGCACGAAATGGGTCTTCGTGCTCTTCACGCCGTTGAGGGTCGCGAGTTTTTCGGATACGAAGAAGGCGACCTCGTGGAGGGTCTTCCCCTCGATGATGACCTGGAGGTCGTAGCCGCCGGACATGAGATAGAGGGATTTCACCTGGGGAAAGCGGTATATGCGGTCCGCCAGGGCGTCGAAGCCGTGACTATGGATAATGAACTGCTCCGAGAGAAGGCCCAGCGATTGGAGGCGGGCCTCCCTTTGGCCCACAGGAGGTCGAGACGGTGAGCCAGGCCTGCTCGATCTC